>NZ_BBWL01000009.1:0-88218 GCF_001463785.1 Aureimonas sp. AU40 | reverse complement strand
CCCGCCATGGCGCATTACCGCCACGAGGCGGTGCATGACGATCAGGCACAGGGGGGGGCCGAGATCGCCTTCGGCCGGCGGCTCGACCTTCTGCCGCAATGGGAGCGGGCCGACCTCGTTCTTTGCCTTGGCGCCGATCCGCTCGGCTTCGGCCCGGCGCAGCTTCGCAATGCGGCGGGCTATGCCGCGCGGCGCGCCCGCCGGGAGCCCGGCCTGCGGCTCTACGCCGTCGAGTCCGCGCTGTCGCTGACCGGCAGCGTAGCCGACCACAGGCGGGCGCTGGCGCCCGACGCTATCGCGCGTTTCGCGGACACGCTGATGCGGCGCTTTCAGAACCCCCTTGCCCAACCTGGCGACGATCCGATGATCGAGGCCCTGGTGCGAGATCTCATGGCCGCCGGCCCGCGCGCCTTGGTCCTCGTGGGCGACGACCAGCCGCCGGAGCTTCACGCGCTCGGCCTCTGGCTGAACGGAGCGCTCGGCAGCTTCGGCACGGCGCTGGACCTGATCGAGCCGGTGGACGCGCATCCGCGCGGCCACGGAGAAGACATCGCGACCCTCGCGGACGAACTCGACGCCGGGCGGGTCGACACGCTGCTGATCCTCGGCGCCAACCCGGCCTACGACGCGCCGGCCGATCTCGATTTCGCGCAGAAGATCCACAAGGCCGGCTTTTCGCTCCATCTCGGGCTCCAAACGGATGAGACGGCGGCGGAGGTGCTCTGGCATGTGCCGGAAAGCCATCCGCTGGAGCATTGGTCTGACCTTAGCGCCGTGGACGGCACCGCGGCGATCGCGCAGCCGCTGATCCGCCCGCTCTACGAGACGCTGGACCGGCACCGTTTTCTGGCGTTGCTCCTGGGCGACAGGGACGCCGCCTCGCGCGATCTCGTGCGCACGACATGGGCGGAGCGGCAGGGCTCGGAGGATTTCGAGCGCTGGTGGCTGCGCGTGGTGGAGGACGGCGTGATCCCCAGCACGGCCGCGACGCCCCTGACGCTCGACGCGCCCGCCGCGCCGCCGCCTTGGACCCCGCCCGCCATTGCAAGCGAACTCGCCCTGACGCTGCGCCCCGACAGCGGCGTGTGGGACGGGCGCTATGCCAACAATGCCTGGCTGCAGGAATGCCCGCGTCCGGTGACGCACGAGGTCTGGACCAACGCCCTGCGCATCCACCCGGAGGACGCGGCCTCGCGCAATCTGGCCGAGACCGACGCGGTTCGGATCGAGGCGAATGGACGCGCGGTCGAGGCGCCGCTTCTCTTCGACCCCGCGCAGGCGCGCGGGGCGCTGACCCTGACGCTGGGCTATGGCCGCACCCGTGCCGGTGCCATCGGCAATGGGCTCGGCACGGATGCCTACCAGCTGCGCACGACCGCCAGCCCCTGGCAGATCGGCGGCGTCCGGCTCACCGTTGCGGGCGAAGCCGACGCCATGCCGCGTACGCCCTGGACGCTGGACGAGCACGGGCCGGACATCGCGCCCGCGATGGCGCTGCGTGATCTTCTGGCCGGCCAGCGCCTGCGGCCCGCCGCGCCGCCCCCTCAGAGTTTCTATCCCACGCAAAGCTACGAGACGGCGGCGCAGCCGCCGGGCGAGACCTATGCCTGGGGCATGGTGATCGACACCGATCTCTGCATCGGCTGCAATGCCTGCGTGGTCGCCTGCCAGTCCGAGAACAACGTGCCCGTGGTCGGGCCGGACGAGATCCGCCGTGGCCGCGACATGCATTGGCTGCGTATCGACAGCTATCGCGAACCCGAGGGCGAAGCGCGCGCCCGCTTCCAGCCCGTGCCCTGCATGCATTGCGAAAAGGCGCCCTGCGAGCCGGTCTGCCCGGTCGGCGCCTCTGTCCACGATCACGAGGGGCTGAACAACCAGGTTTACAATCGCTGCGTCGGCACGCGCTTCTGCCAGGCCAACTGCCCCTACAAGGTGCGGCGTTTCAACTTCTTCGGCTATGGCAACGGCCAGGAATACGCCAATCTCGGCAAGGACCCGCTCCCCGCCCATCTCAATCCGGACGTCACCGTCCGGGGTCGCGGCGTCATGGAAAAATGTACTTACTGCGTCCAGCGCATTTCCGGCGCGCGGCGGGACGCGGAGGCGGAAGGCCGGCGCATTCGCGAGGGCGAAGTGAGCACGGCCTGCGCCTCGGCCTGCCCGACCAAGGCGATCCGCTTCGGGGACCTGAACGGCGAGGCCTCCGCAATCCGGGCTCTCCGCGACGACCCCCGCCATTACACGCTTCTGGAAGAGCTCGGCACGCGGCCGCGCACGACTTATCTCGCCGCCGTCAGCAATCCGGCCGGGCCGGAGGAGGCTGCGGGATGAGCGACGCCGCCCTTCTGCCGAAAGGCGCCGGCTATGCCTCCGTCACGGCTGCGGTGTCGGACCCGCTCCTGGAACAGCGCGCCGGGCGCGGCTGGTGGATCGCCTTCGCCATCGGCTGCGCCGGCACGCTGCTGATGGGCGGCAGCATCTTCTGGCTTCTGTTCCAGGGCATCGGGATTTTCGGCAACAACTCGACTGTTGTCTGGGGTTTTCCGATCGCCAACTATGTCTGGTGGATCGGCATCGGCAATGCCGGCACGTTGATCTCCTGCATGCTGCTTTTGACGCGCCAGCGCTGGCGCTCCTCGATCAACCGCTTCGCCGAGGCGATGACGCTGATCGCCGCCTCGATCGCCGGCCTGTTTCCGATCCTCCATCTCGGCCGGCCGATCTATTTCTACTGGGTGGCGCCCTATCCCAACACGATGGGCGCTTGGCCGCAGTGGAAGAGCCCGCTGGTCTGGGACTTCTTCGCCATCCTCTCCTATCTCGTCTTCTCGCTTCTCTTCTGGTTCGTCGGCGCCCTGCCGGACTTCGCCACCTTGCGCGACCGGGCGCGCACGCGCCGGGCGCAGGTGTTCTACGGCGTCCTGGCGCTCGGCTGGCGCGGCTCAGCGCGGCACTGGGCGCGCTACGAGAGCTTCTACCGGATCATGGCCGCGCTCGGCGTGCCTCTGGTCGTCTCGGTACACAGCGTGGTGGGCATGGACTTTGCGGCCAGCACCATGCCGGGCTGGAGCGAATCGATCTTCCCGCCCTATTTCGTGGTGGGCGCCATGTTCTCCGGCTTCGCCATGGTGCTGGTTCTCGCCGCCGCCGTGCGCGCCTTCCTCCGGGTCGAGGGGCTGGTGACGCTCGACCATTTCGACGCCATGGCCAAGATCCTCCTTGCCGGCTCGCTCGTCATGGGCCTGTCCTATGCGACGGAATCCTTCCAAGCCCTGGTGGCCGGAAGCGAGGCGGACCGCACGCTCGTCGCCTTCGAGTTCACCGGCGCCTATGCCTGGCTCTATTGGACGCAGCTCGTCTGCAACGTCGCTCTACCGCAGCTTCTCTGGTTTCCCGCGATGCGCCGAAGCATCCCGGCGCTGATCGCTATCGGACTGCTCGTCAATGTCGGCATGTATCTCGAGCGCATCCTCCTCATCATCAACACGCTGTCGCGCCCGCCTCTCTCCTCCACTTGGCAGCTCTACGCGCCGACACTCTGGGACGGGCTGCTGCTGGCCGGCTCGATCGGATTCTTCGTCTTTCTCTTTTGCCTCTTCCTGCGGCTGATGCCGGCGGTCTCCATGCACGAGGTCCGCCAGCTTGTGCCGGAGGGCGAGCGATGAGCGCGCCCCGCCTCCTCGGCGAGTTCGACGGCCCCCGGCAGCTGCTCCACGCCGCGCGGCTGACGCGCCAGACCAGCCCCCACCGCGTCACCGACGCCTATTCGCCCCTGCCCGTCGAGGGGCTGCTCGCCGAGATCGAGGACATCCGTCCGTCGCGCCTGCCGCTGGCGCTTCTATTCGGCGGTCTTGGCGGTGCGGCTCTGGGCGTCGCGCTGCAATGGGTCTCGGCCACCCAGATCCTGCCGATCCTCGCCGGCGGGCGGCCCTTCGCCAGCTGGCCGGATTTCGGCTTCGCGATCTTCGAGCTCGCCATTCTCGGCGCGGCCGTCTCGGGCTTCGTCGCTCTTCTCGTCGGCTGCGGCCTGCCACGGCTGAATCACCCCCTGTTCGGCGTGCCGGACTTCACCCGCGCCACGCAGGACCGCTTCTTTCTGGAGATCGAACCGGCGGACGAGGCAGAAGGGCGGGCGCATCTCGGCGCGCTCGGGGCAATCGCCGTTCACGAGGTGCCGCCCGTATGAGGCGCGCGATCCCCCTTCTCACCGCCGTCGCGCTCGCCGGCTGTTCAGGCCAGGACATGCAAAAGCAGCCCTCCTTGCGCCCCTACGAGGCCAGCACCCTTTGGCACAGCGGCACGAGCTGGCAACCGCTGCCCGAGGGGGTCGTGGCGAGCGGTGCGGGCGCGCGCCTGCTCGCCATCGCCGAGCCGCCGCCGCTGGACCGGCCGCTGGTGGAGCGCGGCGAGCGGATGTATCGCGACCTTTGCGCGCCCTGCCATGGGCTGGCGGGCGACGGCGACGGCATCGTCGTGAAGCGCGGCTTCTCGCCGCCACCCTCCTACCATTCGGCCCGGCTGCGCACGGCGCCCGCCAGCCATTTCGTCGAGGTCATCGGCCAGGGCTACGGGGCCATGCTGCCCTACGGAGACCGTGTCGAGCCGCGCGATCGCTGGGCGATCGCCGCCTATATCCGCGCCCTGCAACTGTCGCGAGACGCCCCGGCGGCGGACGTGCCCGATCTGGCGGAAGCGCTGCGATGAGCCTGTCGCCATCCTTTGTCGCGCACCGGCGCGGTTGGATCATGCCCGCTGCGGCGCTCGCGCTTCTTCTGGCGGTCTCGCTCCCAGTCGCGCCCGTCGCCGCGCCCCGCATTGCCCATGCCGCGTTCCTCGCTCTCCTGCCTGTGCCGATGGGCTGCGTCCTGCTTCTTCTCGTTCATGCCCTGACCGGGGGCGAATGGGGCCGCAGCGCCCGGCCGGCGCTGCTTGCCGGCGCGGGGTATCTTCCCTTCGTCTGCTGCCTCGCCCTGCCGCCGCTCCTTTTCATGCCCTCCGTTTTCCTTTGGGCCGGCTCGCCGGAGCTGATCGCCAAGGCCGACGCTGCGCGCTTCTACTTCAGCGCGCCGGCGCTCGCGCTTCGCACGTTGGTCACGCTCGGTTTGTGGAACGGGCTGGCGGTCTTCGTCATCCGGCGCGAGCGTCCCTCGCCTGCGCTCGCCGGTTTCTGCCTCCTCGTCTTCGGCGTGAGCGTCAGCACGGCCGGCGTGGATTGGGTCCTGGCGCTGGCCGAGCCGCTGCGCTCCACCGCCTTTCCCATGAGCCTTGCCATCTCGTTCCTGCTGGCCGGCGCGGCTTTCGCGGGCGGAAGCGCGACGGGAGAGCGGGCGGAGGACTGGGCCAAGCTCACCGCCACTTTCGCCCTCGGCCTCACCTATCTCGACGCCATGCAGTTTCTGGTGGCCTATGACGGCAACCTGCCGGAGCAGGCGCGCTGGTATGGCGCGCGGGGCGGCTGGGTCCTTTCCCTTCTCGGCCTCGCCTTCCTGCTGGCGGCGCTGCTGCCGGTGCTGACGGTGTTTCGCAAAAGCTGGCGTCGCGCCCCCGAAGTGCGCCGAGCGCTCGCAGTGGCCGTGCCGGTCGGGGTCGGGCTGCGCGCCCTCTGGTTCGCCGTGCCGAGTTGGGAGCCGGGTGCCCTATTCTGGCTGTTGCTGCTCGTGCTCTTAAGTGCGACGGCCGCGCTCCCGATCCTCGCCGGGGGGCAACGGGCATGAGCACCAAAGCGTCCTCCGACCATCGGCAGGGTCTCGCCGCTCGCCCCGTGTTCGCGGCGCTGCGCCGGCTCGCCGCCCTGCCCCGGCGCTGGCTGCACCGGGCCGAGCCGGAGGGCCACGATCCCGAACCGCCCGGCGTGCGCAGCGGCCTAATCCTTGCGATCCTCGCGGGGTGGGTCGTGTTTCTCGCCGCCTCGCTGACAGGTCTTTATTGGATGGCGGCGGAGGTCGTTCGTCCCATGCCCGCGTCGCAGACGGTGAGCGACTTTCCCGAACCGAGGCTCCAGATCGACGCTCGGTCCGATCTCGAAACACTCAGCGCCGCTCAGAGCGAGCGGTTGAACCGGACGGGCTGGGTGGACCGACCCACCGGGCGCGTCGAGATCCCGATTGGCCGGGCCATGGATCTCGTAGCCGGGATGGGCGCGCGGGCCTGGCAGCCTCTCGAAGCCGGCGCGCCGGACAACGCCCGTGCCCGCGCCGTGAACGCCGCCGAGCAGGCGCAGGGGCGAACCCCATGATGCGCCGGCTTCTCGTGCTTTACCTCCTGCTCCTTGCCGCCCCGGCCTCGGCCGCGCTGGCGCCGGCCGCACTCGACGGCGTGGCGCTGGAGCCGCCGCCCGGCGCCGCGCTGCCGCTGGACACCTTGCTCCAAGTCGGGGAGCAGAACGCGTCCCTTCGCGCGATCCTCGCCGCGCGGCCGGCTTGGCTTCTGGTCTTTGCCGACTATACCTGCGCCGGCGTCTGCGGCCCGGCACTTGGCATCGCCGCCTCCGCCTTCTCTAGCCCCGACATGCAGGACCTCGACGCAGGCCTCTTGGTGATCGGGCTGGACCCGAAGGACACAGCCGCCGACGCCGCGCGCATGCGGGCTGAAACCTGGGGGAACGCAGCCGACCCGCGCGCCGTCTTCGCCCGCACCGACGAAGCCAACGTCGCCAAGCTCACCGCGGCGGTCGGATATCGCTACCGATACGATCCCGAGACCGACCAGTTCGCCCATCCCGCCGCCGCTCTATCCATTACCAGAGAGGGCCGGGTGGTGCGCCCGCTCGGCGCGCTTGCGCTGATGCCCAACACTTTGCGGAAAGCCCTGGTGGAGGCGAGCGGAGGCCATGCGGGCGGTTTGTTCGAGCGCATCGCGCTGCGCTGCTATAGTTTCGACCCCGCGCGCGGGGTCTACACCGCCGACATCGTGCTCGTGTTGCGCGCGCTGGGCGTCGCGACGCTGCTCGGTCTCGCCTTGCTGCTGGCCCTGCTAATGCGCCGCACGGCGGGCAAGGAGGCGGCGTGATGGACAAGCCGATCTTCTGGCTTCCCGCAGCCTCGACGCAGGGCGTCGTGGTGGATCGCCTGTTCTTCGCGCTTCTCGCCCTGTCGGGCGCCGTGCTGCTCCTGGTTCTCGTGCTGCTCGTCACCTTCGCGGTGCGCTATCGCCACGGCTCCAAGGCGAAGCGCGGCGCCCTGCCCCGGCTCGCGCGGCGCGAGTTCGAGATCGGCTGGACGGCGGCAACCTTCTTTCTCTTTCTCTTCGTCTTCTGGTGGGCGGGCTCGGCCAATCTGTCGGAGTTCCAGCCGCCGAGTGACGCCATGGAGATCCACGTCACGGCCAAACAGTGGATGTTCAAGACGCAGCATCCCAACGGCGCGCGGGAGATCAACGCGCTGCACATGCCGGTGGACACGCCGATCCGCCTCGCCATGACCTCGGAAGACGTGATCCATTCCTTCTGGGTGCCGGCCTTCCGCTTCAAGCGGGACATCCTGCCCGGGCGGCTGACGCAGGGCTGGTTCCGGGCCAACCGCACCGGCACGTTCCATCTCTTCTGCGCGGAATATTGCGGCACCGACCACTCGCTGATGGGCGGGGCCATCGTCGTGATGGAGAAGGACGCCTATGCGCGGTGGCTGGCCGAACAGCCGGAGGGCGACGATCTCGGCAAGCAAGGCGAGGCGCTGTTCGTCCAGCTCGGCTGCGCGGGCTGCCATGCCGGCCGCTCCGCCGTCCACGCGCCCGACCTCGCCGGCCTTTATGGGCGCGAGATCCCGTTGAGCGACGGGACAAAGGTCCTGGCCGACGAGCGCTATATCCGGGACTCCATCCTCCAGCCCCGACGCGAGATCGCCGCCGGCTTCGAGCCGATCATGCCGAGCTTCGCCGGCACCGTGTCGGAAAGCGATCTGGCCAAGCTCGTCGCCTATATCCGATCGCTTGCCTCCCCCTCTTTGGCCCCCCAGCGGAGCGCCGCCCCATGACGCGATCCCTGCAGACGCCCGCGCTCGGCGGACACGAACTGCCCTCCTATCTCGAAGACGGGCATTCGCTGCGCTCCTGGCTCCTCTCGACCGATCACAAGCGCATCGCGCTTCTTTACTTCGGCTCGATCACGCTGTTCTTCTTCGTCGGCGGCGCTGCGGCGACACTGATGCGCCTGGAACTGATCTCGCCGTCCGGGCGCTTCTTTTCCAACGACGGCTACAACCGGCTGTTCACGCTGCATGGCGTGGTCATGGTCTGGTTCTTCCTCGTGCCCTCGATCCCCACCACCTTCGGCAATTTCCTCCTGCCGCTGATGATCGGGGCGAAGGACATGGCCTTTCCCCGGCTGAACCTCTTCTCCTGGTATCTCAACACGGTCGGCGGACTCCTGGTGATCGCCTGCCTCGTGCTCGGCGGGGTGGACACGGGCTGGACCTTCTACACGCCCTTTTCCTCGCTCTTCGCCAATGGCTACGTCATCCTGGCGGCCATGGCCGTCTTCGTCGCCGGCTTCTCGACCATCGCGACGGGCATCAACTTCATCGTCACCATCCACACGCTGCGCGCGCCGGGCATGCGTTGGACGCGCCTACCGCTCTTCGTGTGGACGCAATATGCCACCGCTTTGGTGATCGTGCTGGCGACGCCGGTTCTGGCCATCACGCTCCTCCTCCTGATGGCCGAGCGCCTGTTCGGGCTGCCGATTTTCGACCCCGCGCAAGGGGGCGATCCCGTCCTGTTCCAGCACCTGTTCTGGTTCTATAGCCATCCCGCCGTCTACATCATGATCCTGCCGGCCTTCGGCGTGATCTCCGAGCTCGTCGCCTGTTTCTCGCGCCGGCGCGTCTTCGGCTATACTGCGATGATCTACGCCATTCTCGGCATCGCTGTGATCGGCTTCTTCGTCTGGGGCCACCACATGTTCGTCGCCGGCATGTCGCCGCTGGCCGCCCTGGTCTTCTCGTTCCTGTCCTTCGTGGTGGCAGTGCCCTCGGCCATCAAGGTCTTCAACTGGACCTTCACGCTCTATCGCGGCCAGATCTATTTCGAGGCGCCGATGATCTACGCGCTCGGCTTCATCGGCCTGTTCACGACGGGCGGCCTGTCCGGCCTCTTCACCGCCTCGCTGCCGGTCGACGTGCATGTGACCGACAGCTATTTCGTCGTGGCGCATTTCCACTACATCATGGTGGGCGGCGCGGTTTCGGCCTTTTTCGGCGCGCTGCATTTCTGGTGGCCGAAGATCACCGGCCGCATGGCGCCGGACGGATTGGCGCGCTTTGCCGCCATCCTCATGTATTTCGGCTTCAACTTCACCTTCTTCCCGCAGTTCCTCATGGGCTATCTCGGGATGAACCGGCGCTATCACCAATATGCGCCGGAGTTTCAGATCTACCATGTCGCCTCCTCCACCGGGGCGGCGGTGCTGGCGGCGGCCTATGCGCTGCCGATGTTCTATCTCGGCTGGTCGCTGATCTGGGGCCGGCGCGCCGAGGCCAACCCTTGGGGCGCGACGGGGCTGGAATGGCAGACGAGTTCGCCGCCGCCGCGCGAGAACTTCCTCAAGACGCCGCAGGTGCGCGAGCAGGCCTACGACTACCACCCCGAGACCGAGGCGCCTCTGCACGAGGCGCCCGAAGGCCGGCGGCCTCATAACCCGCAAGGGGCTGGGGCATGAGCGGGCAGGCTCTGCACGAGCCCTTCGAGGACTTGGAGCGCCAGCGACTGGCGGCCGCCTTCGGCATGTGGATCTTCCTGGCCACCGAGATCCTGTTCTTCGGCTCGGCGTTCCTCGCCTTCAGCGTCTACCGGCAACTGCATCCGGAGGGCATGCTGGCAGCCGCGCGGGAAACCAACATCGTGCTCGGCAGCGTCAACACCGCCATTCTCCTGGCCTCCAGCGTCACCATGGCCGTGGCGGACAAGGCGGCCGAGCAGATGCGCAAGCGCGAGACGATCCTCTGCCTCGCTCTCACCGCCGCCTTCGGCCTCGGCTTTCTGGTGGTGAAACTTTTCGAATATCGCGAGGACATCGCCGAGCGCCTCGTGCCGGGGCCGCATTTCGCGCTCAAAGAGCCCGGCGCGCAGCTCTTCTTCGGCTTCTACTGGGTAATGACCGGCATCCATGCGATCCACCTGACGATCGGCATCGTGATCGTCCTCATCACGATCTGGCGTATTCGGCGGGGCTCGCTCGCCTATGGCCGATCAGGCTTTCTGCCCTCGCTCGGCCTCTACTGGCATCTCGTGGACGTCGTCTGGATCTTCCTGTTTCCGCTGCTTTACCTCGGCGCCCGAGCGTGAGCGCGGCGCGCGAGGGCGGCCTCTGGCGGCAGGGCTTGCTGATGGGCGCGGCGCTGATGGCGCTTCTGGCGCTCACCATCGCGCTCGCCTTCGTCCCGCTTGGGCGGCTGAACGGCGTCGCGAGCTACGGCATCGCGCTGGCGAAGGCCGGTCTCGTGGCGCTCGTCTTCATGAAGCTCGGGCGCTCGCCGGCGCTCGTGCGGCTCGCCGCCTTCGCGGGCGTCTTCTGGCTGGCGGCGCTGTGCCTCCTCACCTTCACCGACTACCCGTTCCGCCAGCCGATCGAGCAGCAGCAGACGAGACCCGGCGGCCAGCCCGCCGACGCACCGCTTCTACTGCGGAAGTAGCCGATCAGACCGAAAGCTGGCCGCGCAGGCGATAGACGACGCCGGTCGGCTGGAAGTCGGTCTGCGCCTGGCCGTTGAAATAGCCGGGCACGACCCGTTCGGTGAGGCGCGTGCCGAAGCCCTTGCGGCTGGCAGGCTTCACCTCGGGGCCGTTCTCCTCGCGCCATTCGAACTGGAACGAGCCGTCCTCGGCCTGCCCCCAGCTGAGGTGAATCCGCCCCTCGTCCACCGACAGCGCGCCGTATTTCACCGCGTTCGTTGCCAGTTCGTGCAGAGCCAGGGCGATGCCCATGGCCTGCTGCGCCGAGAGATCGAGCGTCTGCCCTTGGAGCACGAAGCGCCCTTCCCGGTCGACATGCGGCTGGATGGCGGCTTCCACGGCGGCGCGAAGGTCGGCGATGGTCCAGTCGGTTTCCGTCAGCATGTCCTGCGCGCGGCCGAGCGCCTGGATGCGCGAGGAGGCCACCACCGTCGCTTCCTCGATCGAGGTCGCGTGGCGCAGGCTCTGCGTCACAACGGCCTGCACCATGGCCAGCGTGTTCTTCATCCGGTGCGAGAGTTCGCGCTGGAGAACGCGGCGCTGCCGCTCGCCCTCCTCCTGGCGCGCGAGGCTTTCGGACAGGCTGCGGTTCAGCGCTTCCAGTTCCTGTCGCTCGCGCATCAGCCGCGTGGTTTCGGTCACGACATTAAGGACGCCGGCGATTCGCCCGACATCGTCGAAGAGCGGGCTATAGGAGAAGGACCAGAAGGTCTCCTCGGGATAGCCGTTGCGCATCATGGTCAGCGGCAAGTCCTCGACCCATGTGCCGCGTCCGGCCAGCGCTTCCTTGAGATAGGGCAGAACGCCGTCGAGCACGTCGCTCCACAGAACCTCGAAGGGCTGGCCCACCGACTTGTCGGCGCGCGCGCCGAGCATGGGCAGATAGGCTTCGTTGTGGAACTGCAGGAGATCAGGCCCCCACCACAGGCACATGGGCTGCTTCGACAGGAGGAGGCTTCGCAGGAGGGCGCGCAGCGTGAAGGGCCAGGCGTCCATCGGACCCAGCGACGTCTTCTCCCAGGCGACCGACCGAATGGCGTCCCAGATCACCCCATCCTCGTGCATCGAGTTCGTTTCTACCCGCATTGCCCTGATCGGCTCGTTCGGCGCCATCTGTGCCCGCCTCCCCTCGCCCCTGTCCGTCATTCCACGCAACATGCCTTGCCGAAGGCTTTCATAGCAGCCTTCGGTCGGGCCTATGGCGACTGTTTCGGCAAAGCCGGAAGACTTCAAGTCTTTCGGCTAACGATGAAACCTATACGTGTAAATCCCCCTCGCGTCACGCCACTCCGATCCGCAGGAGATCGTGCAGGTGGAGGATGCCCACGGGGTGCTCGTGTTCCACCACCATCAATGCGGTAATGTTGGAGGAATTAAGGATTTCCAGCGCCTTCACCGCCAGCATGTCGGGGCGGATCGTCTTGGGCGCGCGGGTCATCACCTCGTCCACCGTGCGGCTGAGAAGATTAGGCGCCAGATGGCGGCGCAGGTCGCCGTCGGTGATGATGCCGAGCAGCCGGTCCTCCGCGCCGATCACGGCGACGCAGCCGAAACCTTTGCGCGAAATCGCCAGGATCGCCTCCGACATGGAGCTGCCGCTCGCCACGAGCGGCATGGCCTCGCCGCGATGCATGATGTCGCCGACATGGGTGAGGATGGCGCCGAGCTTGCCGCCGGGGTGGAAGACGCGAAAATCGCTCGGCGAGAAGCCGCGCGCTTCCAGAAGCGCCACTGCGAGCGCATCGCCTAGCGCCAATTGCATCAGCGTCGACGTGGTCGGCGCCAGCCCGTGCGGACAGGCCTCCTCGACCGGCGGCAGGAGGAGCACGAGATCGGCCTCCCGCCCAAGCGTGGAGTCGCCGGCGGCAGTGATGGCCACGAGCGGGATGGAAAAGCGGCGGGTATAGGCGATGATGCTTTTCAGCTCCGCGCTTTCTCCCCCCTTCGACAGTGCCAGCACCACGTCCCCCGAGGCGATCATACCGAGATCGCCGTGATTGGCCTCCGCCGCGTGGACGAAGGAGGCCGGCGTGCCGGTGGAGGCGAAGGTGGCGGCGATCTTGGCGCCGATATGGCCGCTCTTGCCGATGCCGGTGACGATCACCCGTCCGGGCACGGCGGCGATGCGCGCCACCGCCTGTTCAAAGGCGGGCCCGAGCGGCCCCTGCAAGGCCAGAGCCAGTTCGCGCAGACCTTCGGCCTCGGTCGCCACCGTGCGAAGCGCCGATGCGATGCCGGCGGAGGGGGTAAGCTCGGACATGAGGAACGCCATTTCGGATTGCCGATGCGCGTGTCCTACCCGCCGGAGGCCGGGAATGCCACCGCCGAAGCGCTTGCCGTACCGCCGCGCGCTTTCCTCGACCTACACCGCCGCAAGGTTGGTTTAACCATGCTGGTTTACCTTTTGGTGAGATTTGGTTTGGCCGGACAATCCGGCGCGAAGGCTAAGGACACCGACCGAGCATGGCCGTCTGGGTTCGACACCGCGCTGTCGCTTGCGGAATTCTGGCCGCCTGCGGCCTGGCTCTCCTGTCCGGCACGAGCCTCGGCCAGCAGGGATCGACCTCAGCCGCCTCCAGCGCAGCAGCGGGCACGGACGATTCCGATGCAGCAAGCGGCACGCCAAGCTCGCTCGCAAACGGCAACGGCCGCCTGTCGGACCAGCGGCTCGTCGCCCCCCTGCGATCGCAGAGCCCGTCCCTCGCCCCGCCCATGGGCCCCGGCAGTCTGGATCTTTCCACCGGGCGCGGCGCGCGCCTCGGCTCCGAGCGGCCGGACAGCGGCCCCTCCACCCGTCTGCCGGACGCCACACCCAGCCTTCTCGACAATCCCGGCGTTTCGCAGCGGGAAAACCGGCGCGATCCGGCGGCGGCACGCGCGTCGGAAGCGGAAGATGTCGAGGCGCCGCCCCGCCGCGCCGCGCCCCTGCGGGCCGAAGCGGCAGAAGCCGGCGCGCCCAGCCTCTTTCAGGCAATCGGCCCGGTTCGCAGCCCGACGCTCGACGAGATCGGCAATCGGCGCCTGACCGACGGGCTCGCCAGCCTGCGCCGCATCGTGCCCGGCGCGCGCACGACTGAGCCCTTCGCGCCGCTCGGCACGCGCATCGGCTCGTTCCTAGGCTATCTCACGCTCGACCAGAGCCTCGGCGTGTCGGACAATCTCACCGTCTCGCGCGACGGCGTGAAGGGCGCGTTCAGCCAGACCACGCTCGCAGCCCGGCTGATCTCGGACTGGTCCCGCCACGAGGCCGAGCTGAATGCCGCCGCGACCTACCGGCGCAACTTCGCCGGCCCGCTGGAGGAGGAACCGCAGATCGACGCCGACGGCCGGCTGCGGCTGGATCTGACGCGCGACACGACGGCGGTGCTGCGCGGCGCCGTGTCCTTCAGCCGGCAGGACGATCTGACGGCGGGCGTGGCGCAGGACGCCGCCTCGCGCGCCGACGTCCTGCGCTATTCCTTCGGGGCCGAACTCGACAAGCGCTTCGGCCAGCTCGACACGACCGCCTCGCTGCAGGCCGTGCGCGACGACCTGTCGGACCGGGCCGGCGGCAACCGCTCGCTGGACGACAGCTTCACGACCTACACGGCGGGCCTCAAGGCGACGCTGAGCGAGCGCGCCGCGCTGCATCCGTTTCTTGCGGCCAGCCTCGGCCGCCGCGTCTTCGACCGGGCGACGACGGGCGGGCTCAGCCGGGACAGCCTCATCCCCGCGCTGCGCGGAGGCCTGGGCTTCGATCGCGGCGAGAAGTTTTCGGGCGAACTCGCGCTCGGCTATGCCTGGAACCTGCCGGACGACGACAGCCTGCCGACCATCGGCAGCCCGACGATCGACGCGCTTCTCAACTGGTCGCCCCGGCGCGGAACCGACGTGACCCTGCGCGGCGCGACCTTCTTCGAGCCCGAGACCACGGGGCTCGACACGGCGACGCTTTATCAGATAAGCCTCGGCCTTCGTCACCGCGCCACCGCGCGGCTGGACCTCAACGGCACGCTGATCGCCGGGCTTCGCGACCGCGAGCGATTGGCAAACGAATATGTCTATAGCGGCGAAGCGGGGTTTACCTACTGGCTGAACCGGCATCTCGCGCTGACCGGCCTTTATCGCTACGACCGGTTCGAAGCCGCCTTTGCCGGCAACAGCTACGACGCCAATTCCGTGCGCCTGGGCGTTCGCCTCCAGAACTGAGGCGCCCAGCCCCAAACGAAAACCGCCCCGAACGAAAACCGGCCCGAATGAAAAAGGGGCGCCAACGGCGCCCCTTTCGATAAGGATGGAAGGGGTCCGGTTACTCCGCCGCCTTGCGCTCCGTGGCGCGGCGCTCCTGCGGCTCCACCGTCGCCATCAGCTCGTGCAGATTGTCGAAGACCTTGCCGCGAATGTCGGGACGCCACAGGGCGAAGGCGACGTTCGCCTGGATGAAGCCTTCCTTGGAGCCGCAGTCGAAGGTGCGGCCGGTGAAGGGATAGGCGAAGAAGTCCTGGTTCTGGGCGAGCTTCAGCATGCCGTCGGTCAGCTGGATCTCGTTGCCGGCGCCCTTCTCCTGCGTCGACAGGATGTCGAAGATTTCCGGCTGCAGGATGTAGCGGCCCGAGATGAAGTAGTTCGAGGGGGCTTCCTCGTTCTTGGGCTTCTCGACCATGCCGTCGACCTTGAAGCCGGAACCGACCTCGCCACCCTTGCCGACGATGCCGTATTTGTGGGCCTCGGCCGGGTCGCACTGCTCGACGGAAATGACGTTGCCGCCGGTCTGCTCGTAGAGCTCGACCATCTTCTTCAGGCAGCCTTCCTCGGACTGCATGATCATGTCGGGCAAGAGAAGCGCGAAGGGCTCGGGGCCGACGAGATCGCGCGCGCACCAGACGGCGTGGCCGAGGCCGAGAGGCGCCTGCTGGCGCGTGAAGCTCGCCGTGCCGGCCTTGGGCTGGATGCTGTCCAGCAGTTGCAGCTCGATCTGCTTGTTGCGCTCGGTCAGCGTGTTCTGCAGTTCGACCTGAATATCGAAGTAATCCTCGATGACGCCCTTGTTGCGCCCCGTCACGAAGATCAGATGCTCGATCCCCGCCTGGCGGGCCTCATCGACGACATACTGGATAACCGGCCGGTCGACGACCGTCAGCATTTCCTTCGGAATGGCCTTTGTGGCGGGGAGAAACCGCGTTCCCAAACCTGCGACTGGGAATACGGCCTTTCTGACCTTGCGCATACACTCATCCTTCCAACGGGTGGACCCGACCTAACCCATAAATCACGAAAGCATGACCTGTCGACGGGCATGGCGCGATGCCCCGTTTTAGCCCAAGAAAACTGGAAGGTGTGGTCGCTGCCAGACCGACTTCAGATTATCGTGTCCAGACGTGGTAAACGAAGCGTTTACATCCTGTCCGTAAGCTCCGAGGTCAAAGCCCGACCAGTCCGACGAAGGATCCGCCTATGCCTGGACCGATCACCGCCCGCCTCGCCCGCATTGGCGCCGCAACGCTCGTTCTCGCGAGTCTGGCCGCCAGCCCCGCTTTTGCCGATCAGGGCTTTCGCAACTGGATCGTGGGCTTCGAGAAAACGGCGGTCGCCAGCGGCATCAGCCGGCGCGTCTACGAGCGGGTCTTCGACGGCGTGTCCGAGCCCGATCCAGACGTCATCCAGAAGGCGCGCTTCCAGCCCGAGTTCCAGGACCGGATTTGGGACTATCTCGACAACCGCGTGAACGAAGAATCCGTCGCCGAAGGCCGGCGCATGCTGGTGAAATACAAGCCGTGGCTCGACCGGATCGAGCAGCGCTTCGGCGTCGACCGGCACATTCTCCTCGCCATCTGGTCGATGGAATCCAACTATGGCCGCATCCTGGAGCGGCAGGACGTGATGAAGAGCGTGCCGCGCGCCCTGGCGACGCTCGCCTATCTCGACCCCAAGCGCGCCAAGTTCGCGCGCCAGCAGCTTCTGGCCGCGCTCAAGATCGTGCAGGACGGCCATGTCACGCCCGAAGGGCTGACCGGCTCCTGGGCCGGTGCCATGGGCCACACGCAGTTCATCCCGACGAGCTACCAGGCCTATGCCGTGGACATGGACGGCAACGGCCATCCCGACATCTGGCGCTCGGTGCCGGACGCGCTCGCCACCGCCGCCAATCTCCTGCGCAAGAACGGCTGGCAGAGCGGCAAGACCTGGGGTTACGAAGTCGTCGCCCCGGCCGGCGCGGCCAAGCAGGAGCGCGCCGCCAAGACCCTGTCGCAATGGCAGCAGCTCGGCTACAAGCGCGTCAGCAACCGCGCCTTCCCGACGCCCGGCGACCGTGCCAATCTGCTTCTGCCGGCCGGCGCAGGCGGCCCGGCCTTCCTGATGACCAAGAACTTCTTCGTCATCAAGCGCTACAACAATGCCGACAAATACGCCCTCGCCGTCGGGCATCTGGCCGACCGGATCGCCGGCTACGGCGCCTTTGCGCAGCCCTGGCCGCGCGGCTACGTTCCCTTGAGCATGGAAGAGCGTTACGAAGTGCAGCAGCGCCTGACCCAGCACGGGCTCTACGACGGCAAGATCGACGGCAAGATCGGCGAAAGCTCGAAATCCGCCATCACCGCCTACCAGCGCCGGGCCGGCATGGAAGAGGATGGCAACGCCTCGAAGGCGCTCTTGGAGCTTCTGCGGAGACAATGATCGCATGACGGACCGCACGCCGCACAAAGCCAAGCACAAGGGCCGTCCAAGGCTGGCCCCGGTTCTCGCGCTGGCCGTGGCGGTGGTTCTTCTGCCTTGGGAGGCTCTGGCGCAGGACCGCCCGCGCTCGTTTCTCGACATGCTGTTCGGCGGCCCGCCGCGCAACAGCCGGCCGTCCTACCGCGTCTACGAGGCTCCGCCACCACCCCAGCGCGTCATCCGCAAGCAGCAGCCGCGCAAGAAGGCGCCCGCCGAGCAGCAGACCCGGCGCAGCCCCTCGCGCACGGCCCCGGCCGCAGCGGCGGCGGCCGCCGCGTCAGGCCCTGTCGAGAAGAGCGAGACGGCGCGCAACGTCCTGGTGATCGGCGACTTCATGGCCGGCTCGCTCGCCAAGGGGCTCGACAACGCCTTTGCCGACAACCGCGACATCCGCGTCACCAGCCGCGTGGACGGCTCCTCCGGCCTCGTGCGCGACGACCATCGCGACTGGCCGGCCACCATCGGCGCCCTGATCGACGAGACCAAGCCCGCCGCCGTGGTGGTGATGCTGGGCGCCAACGACCGGCAGGCGATTCGCGCGCCGGACGGCGCCCTGCCGCTTCGCAGCCAGGAATGGGCCGATCTCTACGCCAAGCGGGCCAAGGCGCTGGCCGAGGCCGTGCGGGACCACAAGGTGCCGCTGCTCTGGGTCGGCATGCCCGCCTTCCAGGCCGACCGCGCGACGGAGGACATGGTGTATTTCAACGACGTGTTCCGCACCGTGGCGCTGATGGCGGGCGGTGAATATGTCGATATCTGGAACGGCTTCACCGACGCCAATGGGAGCTTCGTGTCGTCCGGCCCCGATACGGCCGGCCAGAGCGTGCGCCTGCGCAATTCCGACGGCATCACGCTGACCGGCGCGGGCCAGGAGAAGCTCGCCTTCTTCGTGGAAAAGCCGGTGACCAAGGCGCTCGGCCTCAATGTCGAGGATTTCGTGGCGAGCCTCGGCACTCAGCAGCTCTCCGCCAAGGATCTGCCGACCGCCGCCGACGCCGCGCTCGCCATTGCGACGCCCCCCGTTTCCTTCGCCGACCCCCGGCTCGACGGCGGCGACCAGCTGTTGGGCGGACCGCAGCAGGCGGCGGGCGGGGCCGGTTCGCCGCGCGACAAGCTGGTGCGCGAGGGCGTCGTCACCTCGGCGATGGCCGGCCGGGCCGACCAGTTCAACTGGACCGGGCGCGACACGGCGGTTTCCCCGGTCACGCGCGACAACGCCATCGTCTTTCGCGGCACGACGAGCCTGGAGGAGCTTCGCCTCCCCGCGCCCGGCCCCACCGCCGCGCCCCAGCCCAAGGCCCCCGCGCCGGCGCCTGCCCCCGGCAAGGCGGGAACGCCTGACACGTCCGTCGTCAACTGACGGGATCGGCGCAGGCCCGGAGCTTCCGTCAAGAAAAAAGGCCCGCCCCGGCATGGAGGCGAGCCCTTCCGATCGGTTTGACGTTTCGCCGGTTCAGCGCGGCAGCGTGGTCGAACCCATGAGGTCGAGATCGATCGCACGCGCGGCCTGGCGCCCCTCGCGAATGGCCCAGACCACCAGCGACTGCCCGCGCCGCACGTCGCCCGCAGTGTAGAGCTTGGCGACCGAGGTGAGATAACGTTGGTCGTCGGCGAGCACCGAGACGTTGCCGCGGCTGTCAGCCTTGGTCTTCAGCGCTTCGCCCGCGTCGGCCATGAATCCGTCCATGAACGGGCCGGCGAAGCCGATGGCGATGAAGGCGAGATCGGCCTTGATGATGAACTCGGTGCCAGGGATCGGCTTGCGCTTTTCGTCCACCTGGGCGCACTTGACGCCGGTGAGCTGACCGTCCTCGCCGACGAATTCGAGCGTGGCGACCTGGAACTCGCGCACCGCGCCCTCGGCCTGGGACGAGGACACGCGCATCTTGGTCGCCCAATAGGGCCAGACTTCGAGCTTGTTCTCGGTCTTGGGCGGCTGCGGGCGGATGTCGAGCTGCGTGACCTTCACCGCGCCCTGGCGGAAGGCCGTACCAACGCAGTCGGACGCCGTGTCGCCGCCACCGACCACCACGACATGCTTGGCGCCGGCCCAGATCTCGCCCGCGTTCCAACCGGAGCTCTCGACCTTTTCGCCGCCGACGCGCCGGTTCTGCTGCACGAGATAGGGCATCGCGTCATAAATGCCTTCCAGCCCGTGCGTCGGGATGCCGGCATCGCGCGGGCGCTCGGCGCCGCCGCAATAAAGGATCGCGTCGAACTCGGCCTGAAGTTCGACAAGTGTTTTGTCGCGCCCGACATCAACGCCGCAATGGAAGGTGACGCCCTCGCCTTCCATCTGCTCCACGCGCTTGTCGATCCAGTGCTTTTCCATCTTGAAGTCGGGGATACCGTAGCGCAGCAGACCGCCCGGGCGGGACTCGCGCTCGAACAGATGCACGTCGTGGCCGGCGCGGCCGAGCTGCTGCGCGGCGGCCATGCCGGCGGGGCCGGAGCCGATCACGGCGACGCGCTTGCCGGTCGGCTTTTCCGCCGGCTGCGGCTTGATGAGGCCGAGCTTGTAGGCCTTATCGGCCAGCGCCTGTTCCACCGTCTTGATGGCGACCGGCGAATCCTCGAGGTTCAGCGTGCAGGCTTCCTCGCAGGGCGCGGGGCAGATGCGGCCGGTGAACTCGGGGAAATTGTTGGTGGAGTGGAGATTGCGGATCGCCGTTTCCCAGTCGCCGGAATAGACGAGGTCGTTCCAGTCCGGGATCTGGTTGTGGACGGGGCAGCCCGTCGGCCCGTGGCAGAAGGGAATGCCGCAATCCATGCAGCGCGCCGCCTGCTTGCCGACTTCCTCGTCCGACATGGGCAGGGTGAATTCGCGGAAATGGCGAATGCGGTCGGACGCCGGCTGGTATTTCGCCGTCTGGCGGTCGATCTCGAGAAAGCCCGTCACCTTGCCCATAATGCCCCTCCGTCTCCAGTTCCGCCACATGAGCCATGCGGCGGCAGACCGCAGCGCGACGCCCGCTGGCCCGAACCACCGGGCCGCGTCGACGTGCGTCGCCTTACACCAAATTCCGCGAGAATAGAACGCGTCCAGACTTCGCGAGCGATTGTCGGCGCCCCAACGACGCTCCTCCCCTTTGCCGCGATGCGAACGGCGAGAGGGGCAGAGGCGAGGGTTAGCGCCACCAGTACCAGTATGAAACGCCCAGCGCCGCGCCGAGCGGGATGGTGGGCAACGGCAGAAAACCGTTCACCCACAAGACCCCGAGGGGCATGGCGGTGGCGATCAGGATCGCCACCGCCGCATGAAGGCGGTTCAAGAACCGAGCCATGCCTTATTCGGCGGCGACGCCCATGCGCGCCCGCTCCATTTCGAGAAGAGCACGGCGGTACTCGACCGGCATGACCTTCACGAATTTCGGGCGGTAGCTCTCCCAATTGTCCAGCATCTCCTTGGCGCGGGTCGAGCCCGTGTAGTGGAGATGGCTGGAGATCAGCTTGTAGAGCCGCTCGTCGTCATGGCCGGTCATGTTCGAGGACACGTCGACCCGGCCCTTGTGCTGAAGATCGCCGCCGTGATGGTGCAGCTTCTCCAGGAGGTCGTCCTCTTCCGGCACCGGCTCCAACTCGACCATGGCCATGTTGCAGCGGTTGGCGAAGTTGCCCTCGGGATCGTAGACATAGGCGATGCCGCCCGACATGCCGGCCGCGAAGTTGCGGCCCGTATGCCCGAGGATCACCACCACGCCGCCGGTCATGTACTCGCAGCCATGGTCGCCCACGCCCTCGACCACCGCGATGGCGCCCGAGTTGCGCACGGCGAAACGCTCGCCGGCGACACCCCGGAAGTAGCACTCGCCTGCGATGGCGCCGTAGAGTACCGTGTTGCCGACGATGATCGACTCTTCGGGCACGATGCGGGTGTTCTCGCGCGGACGGACGATGATCTTGCCGCCCGACAGGCCCTTGCCGACATAGTCGTTGCCGTCGCCCACGAGATCGAAGGTGATGCCGCGCGCCAGGAAGGCCGCGAAGCTCTGGCCGGCCGTGCCGGTCAGCTTCACGGAGATCGTGTCGTCGGCGAGCCCCTTGTGGCCGAAGCGCTTGGCGACCTCGCCCGCCAGCATGGCGCCGGCCGAGCGATCGACGTTCGAGATCGCGGTCTCGATGCGCACCTGCTGGCGTGTTTCCAGCGCGACCTTGGCCTGTTCGATCAGCTTGCGATCGAGCACGTCGGCGATCGGATGCTCCTGACGGCGGGTCCAGAGCGTCTCCTCCACCGGCGCGTCCGGCTTGTGGAACAGGCGCGTGAAGTCGAGCCCCTTGGCCTTCCAGTGATCGACCAGCTCGCGCTTGTCGAGACGCTCGGACCGGCCGATCAGCTCGGCCATCGAGCGAACGCCCATGGCGGCCAGGATCTCGCGCACCTCTTCCGCCACGAAGAAGAAGAAGTTGATGACGTGCTCCGGCGTGCCCTTGAAGCGCTTGCGCAGCACGGGGTCCTGCGTCGCCACGCCCACCGGGCAGGTGTTCAGATGGCACTTGCGCATCATGATGCAGCCGGCTGCGATCAGCGGGCCGGTGGAGAAACCGAACTCGTCGGCGCCCAGAAGCGCGCCGATGACGACGTCGCGGCCGGTACGAAGACCGCCGTCGACCTGCAGCGCGATGCGCGAGCGAAGCCCGTTGAGCACCAGCGTCTGCTGAGTCTCGGCCAGACCCATCTCCCAGGGGGAGCCGGCATGCTTGATCGAAGTCAGCGGCGAGGCGCCGGTGCCGCCGTCATAGCCCGAGACGATGATGTGGTCGGCGCGCGCCTTGGCAACGCCAGCGGCCACCGTGCCGACGCCGACTTCCGAGACGAGCTTCACCGAGATGTCGGCCGCCGGGTTGACGTTCTTCAGGTCGAAGATCAGCTGCGCCAAATCCTCGATCGAGTAGATGTCGTGATGGGGCGGCGGCGAGATCAGGCCGACGCCCGGCGTCGAGTGGCGCGTCTTGGCGATCGTCGCGTCCACCTTGTGGCCGGGCAGCTGACCGCCCTCGCCGGGCTTGGCGCCCTGCGCGACCTTGATCTGCAGCATGTCGGCATTGACGAGATAGTCGGTCGTCACGCCGAAGCGGCCGGACGCGATCTGCTTGATGGCCGAGCGCTCGGGGTTCACCTCGCCGTTCGGCAGAACGGCGTAGCGATCGGGCTCCTCGCCGCCCTCGCCCGTGTTCGACTTGCCGCCGATCCGGTTCATGGCGACGGCGAGCGTGGCATGCGCCTCGCGCGAGATCGAGCCGAAGCTCATCGCGCCGGTGGAGAAGCGGCGCACGATGTCGGCGGCCGATTCGACCTCCTCGATCGGCACCGGCTGGAGACCGACCTCCTCGGCCAGCTGGATCTTGAACAAGCCGCGAATGGTCTGGTTGGCGACGGCCGAGCCGTTCACCATCGCGGCATATTCCTTATAAGTCGCGTAGCTATCGAGGCGCACGGCATGCTGCAGCGCGGCCACGGCGTCGGGCGACCAGATATGGGCCTCGCCGCGCATGCGGTAAGCATATTCGCCGCCGATCTCGAGCGAACGGGCAAGCACGGGATCGGCCGAGAAGGCGCGCGTATGCCGCTCCACCGTCTCGCGGGCGATCTCTTCCAGGCCGACGCCTTCGATCGTCGTCGAGGTGCCGAAGAAGTAGCGCTTCACGAAATCGGACTTGAGGCCGATCGCGTCGAAGAT
Source organism: Aureimonas sp. AU40 (assembly GCF_001463785.1). NCBI lineage: Bacteria > Pseudomonadati > Pseudomonadota > Alphaproteobacteria > Hyphomicrobiales > Aurantimonadaceae > Aureimonas > Aureimonas sp. AU40. The sequence goes on along the minus strand of NZ_BBWL01000009.1, from coordinate 65,179 downwards.
CTGTGCGCCGCAATAGCTCTGGTAGGTCGAGATGCCCATCTTGGACATGACCTTGAGCAGGCCCTTGCCGACCGACTTGATGTAACGGCCGACCACTTCCTTGACGTCGACTTCCGGCGGGAAGTCGCCGCGCGCATGCATGGCCAGCAGCGTGTCGAAGGCGAGATAGGGGTTGATCGCCTCCGCGCCGTAGCCGGCGAGACAGGCGAAGTGATGCACCTCGCGCGGCTCGCCCGATTCCACGACGAGGCCGGCAGCCGTGCGCAGGCCCTTGCGGATCAGGTGATGATGCACGGCGGCCGTCGCGAGCAGCGCCGGGATCGGAATGCGATCGGGGCCCATCTGTCGGTCGGACAGGACGATGATGTTGTAGCCGCCGACGACCGCCGCCTCGGCCCGCTCGCACAGACGCTCCAGCGCGCCGACCATGCCGGCCGCGCCCTGCTCGGTCGGATAGGTCGTGTCGAGCGTCTTGGTGTCGAACCGGTCCTCGGTGTGGCCGATCGTGCGGATCTTCTCCAAGTCGCCATTGGTTAGGATGGGCTGGCGCACTTCCAGCCGCTTGCGGCGCGAGGTGCCTTCCAGGTCGAAGATGTTGGGCCGCGGTCCGATGAAGGACACGAGGCTCATCACCAGCTCTTCGCGGATCGGATCGATCGGCGGATTGGTGACCTGCGCGAAGTTCTGCTTGAAATAGGTGTAGAGGAGCTTGGACATCTCGGACATGGCCGAGATCGGCGTGTCCGTGCCCATGGAGCCGATGGCCTCCTGGCCGGTCGTGGCCATGGGCGCCATCAGGATCTTCGTGTCTTCCTGCGTGTAGCCGAAGGCCTGCTGACGATCGAGCAACGACACGTCGGCGCGCGAGTCGCGCGGCTGCACGGGCTTCAGGTCTTCCAGGATCAGCTGCGTCGACTTCAGCCAGTCCCGGTAGGGATTGGCCGTGGCGATCTCGCCCTTCACTTCCTCGTCGGAGACGATGCGGCCCTTCTCGAGATCGATCAGGAGCATGCGGCCCGGCTGGAGGCGCCACTTGCGCACGATGCGCTCCTCGGCGACTTCCAGGGTGCCCGCCTCGGAGGCAAGGATCACGAGATCGTCGTCGGTCACGACATAGCGCGCCGGCCGCAGCCCGTTGCGGTCCAGCGTCGCGCCGATCTGGCGCCCGTCGGTGAAGCACACGGCGGCCGGGCCGTCCCACGGCTCCATGAGCGCGGCGTGATACTCGTAGAAGGCCTTGCGCTCGGGCGCCATTTCCTTGTTGCCGGCCCAGGCCTCGGGGATCAGCATCATCATCGCATGGGCGAGCGTGTAGCCGCCCTGCGTCAGGAGTTCGAGCGCGTTGTCGAAGCAAGCCGTGTCGGACTGGCCCTCGTAGGAGATCGGCCAGAGCTTGGAAATGTCGTTGCCGAAGAGCTCGGAATCCACCGAGGCCTGACGCGCCGCCATCCAGTTGACGTTGCCGCGCAGCGTGTTGATCTCGCCATTGTGCGCGACCATCCGGTACGGGTGAGCGAGGCGCCAGGACGGGAACGTGTTGGTGGAGAAGCGCTGATGCACGAGGGCGAGCGCGGACTCGAAGCGCTCGTCCTTCAGGTCGCGGTAATAGGCACCGACCTGATAGCTCAGGAACATGCCCTTGTAGACCACGGTGCGCGAGGATAGCGACACGACGTAGAAGTCGGTGTCGACCGACTGCGCCTCGGCATAGACCCGGTTCGAGACGACCTTGCGGATGATGTAGAGCTTGCGCTCGAACTCGTCGTCCGTCTGCGCCGAGGCGGGGCGGCCGATGAAGATCTGGCGATGGGCCGGCTCGGTGGCGGCGATATCGGGCGCCTTGGACAGCGAGGAATTGTCGACCGGCACCTCGCGCCAGCCGAGCACGACGCAGCCCTCTTCCTGCACGGCCTGCTCGAACAGGTCCTTGAAGTGAAGGCGGCGCTCTTCTTCCTTGGGCATGAAGACGAAGCCGACGCCGTACTGGCCGGCCTCGGGCAGTTCGACGCCCTGGGCCGCCATCTCGGCCTTGAAGAAGGCATGCGGGATCTGCACCAGCATGCCCGCGCCGTCGCCCATCAGCGGGTCGGCGCCCACAGCGCCGCGATGCTCCAGATTGTGCAGGATCTTCAGGCCCTTCTCGACGATCGAGTGGGACTTCTGATTCTTCATGTGCGCGATGAAGCCGACGCCGCAGGCGTCATGCTCGCGGGCGGGATCGTACAGGCCCTGGGCCGCCGGCAAGGTGCGGGGTTTGACGGTGGCGACACGCGGGGTCGTAGCCTGTGCGGCCTCGATCTCGAGAATGGATGGCGTCTTCGTCATCGCGTCACGTCTCCCTTTCACGAGCCGCGCCTCGAGGCGGGCTCAACCTGCCGGCAGGCCACGAGGCGCAGCCGGTGCTAAGAACCGCCACGCCCGAAACCGATCCCGTTTCGACAGGGGCCAATCCTGGCCCCGAACTCCAAGGCCCCGTTTGTCTGCGGGGTTCGATGTTGCGGCTTCGCGCCGACAATTAGGTCAGCATTGCTGCCATATTTCCGAGCTTATCGCAGGTTCCCTGGATTTTTTCAAGAGTGTTTCTAACTCGTTGACGGCCCGGTTTGAAGCGCGCAAGGGCTGGTTCGAGCGTGTTTGATAGGTCTGCGGCGAAAGGTCGGCGAGCGATTTCTCGTCGCTCGCGATGGGCCTGATGCAGCCGATGCTGGCGGCATCGGCGAGGATCGGCAACGAAGCGTCGGCGCAAAAGGGCCGCCGGACGGGGCCGGCAGATCTATCAAACAGGCTCTCAAGCGGTTTCTGCGGGAAAGGTTCTCATGATCTTCGCATCCGACAATTGGTCCGGCGCCCATCCGGCCATCTCCACCGCCCTGTCCACCCATGGCGCCGGCATGGCCGCGGCCTATGGCGCCAGCGAACTCGACAAGGCCGTGGAGCGCCGCTTCAACGAGATTTTCGAGCGCGAGGTGGCGGTGTTCTTCGTCGGCACGGGAACGGCGGCCAACTCCCTGAGCTTTGCCGCCGTCAACCGGCCGGGCGGTGTGGTGATGTGCCACCGCGAGGCGCATGTGGTGGAGGACGAGTGCGGCGCGCCGGAATTCTTCACCCATGGCGCCCGCATGGCGCCGGTGGACGGCGCGCTCGGTCGGATCGACGCGGATCATCTCCGCCACGAGCTTGCGCGCTTTCGCCCCGGCTTCATCCACGCGGGCCAGCCCATGGCGGTGACGATCAGCCAAGCGAGTGAGGTCGGCACGCTTTACGGCCTGGACGAGATCTCGGCCATCGCCGCCATCGCCCACGAGCAGGACCTCGCCTTCCATATGGATGGGGCGCGCTTCGCCAACGCGCTGGCGGCGACCAACCTCTCGCCCGCCGACATGACCTGGCGGGCAGGCATCGACATCCTGTCCTTCGGCGCCACCAAGAACGGCTGCTGGTGCGCCGAAGCGGTAGTCTTCTTCGACCCCGACAAGGCCCGGCAGTTCCCCTATATCCGCAAGCGCGGGGCGCAGCTCTTTTCCAAGACGCGCTTCATGGCGGCGCAGTTCATGGCCTATCTCGAAAACGGGCTCTGGCTGGAACTCGCCGCCCACGCCAACGCGATGGCCGACCGGCTGCGCGCCGGCATCGACGCTTCCAGCCACGCGCGCCAAGCCTGGGAAACGCGCTCCAACGAGGTCTTCGCGATCCTGGAACGGCCGACCGCTGAGGCGCTGCGGGCCGAGGGCGCCATGTTCTATGACTGGAACATGCCCCATGGCAGCACGGGGCGGCTCGGCGAAAACGAGCAGCTCGTGCGGCTCGTCACCAGCTGGTCGACCGAGGCGGCGGATGTCGACCGGTTCGGATCGCTCATCGCCTGAGGCTGCGAGATTCGCTTCGCTGAAAATCACGGAACGGAGGCCGACTTTGCGAGTTTTCTCCTGACGTCAGTCAACGAGGAGGAACTCATGGCGACCGACGCATTTCATCAAGGCAAGCTGGCCTTCCAAAACAACCATCCGATGTCGTCCTGCGAATATCCCGTCGGGTCGAGCCTTCGGGCGGAATGGATGGCAGGCTGGACCGAGAGCCGAAACACCGATCCCGGCCATTTCCGGTCGAGCACAGCGAACGACTCCACGGCTGGCGCGACAGGCACGGCCTCCGAGGCGCGGCACTGACGCCTTGAGCCTCTGAACTCCAAAGGGCCGGATGCGCACACCTCGCACCCGGCCCTTTTTCGTCTTCGCATCTCGCGGGACAACAAAAAACGGCGCCCCGAAGGACGCCGTTCTCATAATTGGAAAGACGCAGGCCGATTAGGCTGCGTTGGCCTCGATCGTCTTCGCGTTGGCGTTGGCGTTCGAGATCTCGATGCGGCGCGGCTTCATCGCCTCGGGAATCACCCGGAGAAGGTCGATGTGCAGGAGGCCGTTCTTCAGGCTCGCGCCCTTCACCTCGACATGCTCGGCCAGCTGAAAGCGGCGCTCGAAGGTGCGGCCGGCAATGCCGCGATAGAGGAACTCAGCCTTCTCACCCTCGGCTTCCGCCTTCTCGCCCTTGACGGTCAGCGTGTTCTCACGCGACTCGATCGAAAGCTCGCCGTCGCCGAAGCCGGCCACGGCCATGGTGATGCGGTAGGCGTTCTCGCCGGTGCGCTCGATATTGTAGGGCGGGTAGCTCTGGGCGGCCTCGTTCGAGCCCAACGTGTCGAGCATCGAGAACAGGCGGTCGAAGCCGACGGTGGAGCGATAGAGGGGTGCGAAATCAACATGACGCATGGTCGTTCTCCATAAGGAAGCAACAGGTTTGCGACTTTGACGCGAAGCGATTGTCCTCCCCGTTTCGGCGGAGGGCTTCGGGTCAGTGGCCCCGTTCGGCGGCCACGAGTTGGAGATGGTAAGCTCCAAATCGGCCTTCAAGCCTGCCTCCGAATTTTTCGTGCGGATTTTTTCAACCATTTGGAACAAGAGCTTGCGGCTCGCGCACCGGATGAACGCCGCCTGAACGGGCTCTTCCGCCTCCGTTCATCCGCCATGTCGCAATCTCCGGGCTCCGCTAGGTCGAAAGGCCTGGGGGGACACAGTCCTGGCGTCCCGTCCCTTCCGCCAGGGTTGCGCGGAGCCGGCCTCGTCCACATTGCGAGGTCGGCTCCCTTTCGCGCCTGCGCACCCACGCCGCGCCGAGGGAGATCGCCCCACCCTCACGCCCTCGCCTTTCCCCCTTCGGCCTGGCTATAAGCTTCGGGCGTCCCGCCTGGTTGCGGCGGGCGGCATGGCCGTTCGAAGGGAGTGTCATCTCGTGTCCGAAACCTCCGCTCCCTTGGCCGCGCCCTTCGTCGGCTCGCCGGACAATCCGCCGCCCACCGATGTCGAGTTCGGGTTCCTGGATCTCGGCCGGGAGCGCCGCCTGCGCTATGCGCTGGCGCTCGGAGCGGAGGGCGGTCCAAGCCGTGGCACGGTGATCCTGCTTCAGGGGCGCAACGAGGCGAGCGAGAAATATTTCGAGACGATGCGGGATCTCAACCGCCTCGGCTTTTGCGTCGCGACCTTCGACTGGCGCGGCCAGGGCCGGTCCTTCCGCAGCACGCGCAGCCCGACGGTCGGCCACGTCACGCGCGTCGGGCATTACGCCGACGATCTCCTAAGCGTCTTCTCGGAGGTCGTGCTGGCGCGCTGCCCAGGCCCTTACGCGATCCTTGCTCATTCCATGGGCGGGCTGGTGGCGCTCGCGGCGATGGAACGGCTGGAGCCGCGCGTGGAGCGCATGGTGCTGCTCGCGCCCTTCGTCGGCCTGCCCGGCTCGGCTTTCAAGACGCGGCTGATCGGCTTCCTCGCCGGCTCGCTGCACTGGGCGGGGCTCGGCCGGGTGCCGCTGCGCCGCGCCCGCCGCATCGAGCCGGGCGCCAGCCTCGCCGACAATCCGCTGACCTCCGACCGCGCTCGCTTCGAGCGCAATCTCGCGATTCAGATCGCGGCGCCCGATCTCTTTGTCGATTCGCTTTCGGCCTCCTGGCTGCGGGCCGTCCTGAAAGCGCAGCGGCGCCTCGACGATTCCGACCGCATCGCCCGGATGCGCATCCCGACGCTCTTCATCGCGGCCGGGGCCGATCGCATCGTTTCCAAACGCACCGCCGAGCGCCTGGCCTGGCGCATGCGCTCGGGGCATTTCCTGCGCGTGCCGGGCGCCCGCCACGAATTGCTGCAGGAGGCCGACCGCTTTCGCGAGCCGACCCTCTCCGCCTTCGAGGCCTTTCTCGACTCCGCCCTGCCGCGGGTGCGGCCTCCCGAGCCGGCCGTGGATACGGCGCTGGTGGAAGAAGCGCTGGTGGCAGCGCTTCCCGCCGGAGCCAACTGAGGCTGGGAGCGAAGGCGGCTCAGCCGTTCAGGATGCGCAGCGCCGCTTCATGCAGCTTGGGCGTCGCGGCGGCGATGACGTCGCCGCCCTCTTCCGGCCGATCTCCGCTGAACGTGGTGATGACGCCGCCCGCCTTCTCTACCAGAGGGGTCAGCGCGACAATGTCGTAGGGCTGCAGGCCGGGCTCGACGCAGATGTCGACATGGCCGGAGGCGAGCATGGCGAAGGCATAGCAATCGGCGCCGAATCGCGTCAGCTGCACCTGATCCACAAGGGATTGGAAGCGCGCCTTCAACGGGTCCTTGAACAGTTCGGGCGCCGAGGAAAACAGCGTGGCGCTTTCCAGGCCGCCGACATCGCGCACCTGCAATGTTCGCTGGCCGAGCGGCCCGTCGCTCCACGCGCCCTCCGGCGTCGCCCAGAAGCGCTCGCCCGTATAGGGCTGGCTCATGATCCCGAACTGCGCGACGCCTCGGACCGTCAGCCCGATCAACGTGCCCCAGACCGGCACGCCGCAGATGAAGGGCCGGGTTCCGTCCACGGGATCGATTACCCAGAGAAGATCGCCCTCGCCCGTGCGCCCGAACTCCTCGCCCAGAATGGCATGGGCGGGGAAGCTTTCCTCGATCACACGGCGAATCGCCTTCTCAGCCTCGCGGTCAGCCTCCGTCACAGGGTCGAACGTGTAGCCCTCGCGCGGCTTGTTGTGGACGAGAAGCGGCTGGCGGAAGCGGGGCAAGGTTTCCTTGGCCGCCACGTCGGCGAGGCGAAACAGGAAGTCGGCATCGGGAAGCTGCATGGACGAATCCTTCGGCTGAGGCGCCGCCCATATGACTCAGCTTGCCCCGCAAGGCCAAGGGGGCTGCCGGACGCGCGGAACGCGCTGAGAGCGGCGAACCCGCTCGCTACCTTACTCCGCAGCGGCCGCCGTCTCGCCCTGCCAGCCGGCTTCCACCTCGTCCGCGAAGCAGGTGACGAGGCTCCAGAGATCGCGCCGCAGCGCCGCGAACCCCTCATGCGGCAGGAAGGCCGCCTCGTCGGCGTAGAGCGCCCGGTTGATCTCGATCTGGATCGCATGGACGCCGCGCCTGGGCCGGCCGTAGCGCTCGGTGATGAAGCCGCCGGCATAGGGCTTGTTGCGCGTCACCTCGTAACCCATCGCGCCGAGGCGCTGGGTGATCATGGCGACATAGGCGTGCAGCGCGCTGGTTCCGAACCGGTCGCCCACCACCATGTCCGCCCGCCGCCCGCCCGGCATCAGCCGCACCGAGGAGGGCATGGAATGGCAGTCCACCAGGATGGCGAAGCCGAAGCGGCGGCGCGTGCGCTCGATCAGCCCTTCCAGCGCCTCGTGAAAGGGAAAGTAGATACCGTCGACGCGCCGCTCGATCTCGGCGAGCGGCAGCTTGGCGCGGTAGATCTCCTCGCGCTCGGCGACGATGCGCGGAATGGTGCCGAGCCCCCCGGCGACGCGCACGGAGGCCGAGTTGGCGAAGTCGGGCAAGGCGCCGGCGAACATGCCCGGGTCGAGCTCGTAGGGCTCGCGGTTCACGTCGAGATAGGCGCGCGGAAACCGCGCCAGAAGAAAGGGCGCGCCGAGCGCGGGCACGAAGTCGAAGAGCTGGTCGACGAACAGGTCCTCGGAGCGGCGGATCGCGTCCGGCCCGAGCCGGCTCTGCGCCACGAAATCGCTGGGATAGGCCCGCCCGCTATGGGGCGAGCAGAAGACGAAGGGAAGCGTCTGATCGACAGGTTCGACGATCTCGAAGGCTGGGCACGGGCCGGCCGCCGTTTCAAAGCTCGGTATGGCGGTCTGCAACGTCGCTCCTTCCCCTTTCTTAAGCCTTCCTGGTCGAATATAAGGTCCCAAAGCCTCCTGAACATTCCATTTAGCCCTTGTTTAAGCAATCTGCTAAAAGGATCGTCGGATACGGGCTTCCATCCGGGCTCACCCGGCAGACGGACATGGACGAATGTACAAAATCCTTTTGGCCGAAGACGACAACGACATGCGCCGCTTCCTCGCCAAGGCCTTGGAAAAGGCGGGCTACGAGGTCACGGCCTACGACAATGGCGGATCGGCCTACGAGCGGCTGCGCGAGGAGCCCTTCTCGCTGCTCCTGACCGACATCGTCATGCCGGAAATGGACGGGATCGAACTGGCGCGCCGCGCCACGGAGCTCGACCCGGACCTGAAAGTCATGTTCATCACGGGCTTTGCCGCCGTGGCGCTGAACCCCGACTCCAAGGCCCCCAAGGACGCCAAGATCCTGTCCAAGCCCTTCCACCTGCGCGAGCTGGTCGAGGAGGTCGGCAAGATGCTGCAGGACGCCGCCTGAGGCATCGGCAAGGCGGCGGGAATCACTTGACCTCGCCGCCGCAAGATGGCCTAAGCGCGTCATCGAATGGGCGTGTAGCTCAGCGGGAGAGCACTACGTTGACATCGTAGGGGTCACAGGTTCAATCCCTGTCACGCCCACCATTCGAGCCATCCAAAGCCGGTCGACGTGAAGCCTCTTTCAGGCTTCCCTAGTACTATGGTAGCCAAGCGAACCGCGCGTTGCAGCATCGGTAACGGGCGCATTTCGCGCCTTCTCCTTCTCCCCTTTTCCGTCCATTCCCATTCTTGACGACGCAGGCCGAACATGGTTTATCCGCCTCGTCGAATGGGCGTGTAGCTCAGCGGGAGAGCACTACGTTGACATCGTAGGGGTCACAGGTTCAATCCCTGTCACGCCCACCATTCGACGCTTCCCACCAGCCTTCAAAAATCCGACATGCGTTTTGTCTAAAAGGGATCCGGGCGGCTTTTTTCGCCTCTCCGCATTCTTGACGACCGACCGAGAACATGGTCTATGCGCTCCATCGAATGGGCGTGTAGCTCAGCGGGAGAGCACTACGTTGACATCGTAGGGGTCACAGGTTCAATCCCTGTCACGCCCACCATTCGAGCCAACTCCCTTTCTTTGAATTTGGTCGTTGAACCGATTTCGGCTTGGCCTCAAATTCAATTGTGGCGCCGGCCGGCCGACGCCATCTATCGTTAAGCTCGACGCTCATCAACTTAGAAGCCTCGGCCGAGACGAACTTCCCCTCCCCGTTCGCAGGGCTTGGCAGGTCGTATCAGCAGGCCGACAAGCTATTCTTGCCCATCAGTCGAATGAGATCCTCACGGGCTCACGCTCCCCACCGAAGACTCGGTCTCAAAAACGCCATCGCCCCTGCCATACCGGCGCCTCTTCCAGACGGGATGACAAAGGCGACGACGACGCGGCTTTCCCGCTCTTCGAATGTGGCTCTCAGGTCAGATCGATCACGATCTTGCCGAAGGCGCCTCGGTCGAGATGCCGGAGCGCGTCCCGCAGGTCGGCAAGCGCATAGGTCCTGTCGATCACAGGCTTGAGGCCGGTGCGATCGACCGCCGCGACCAGATCCTCCAAGGCACGTCGGTGGCCGACGCCGATGCCTTGAATCGTCACTCCCTTCAGCATGAGCGGACCAGCCGGGGCCGAGACCTCGAACCCATCGAGAACCCCGATCTGGTAGATGCGCCCGCCGATGGCCGCCGCCTGAACGGCCTTGCCGAGATGGGCGCCGCCGACGAGTTCCAGGATATGATCGGCGCCCGCATCGTCGGTCGCGCGATAGACCGCCTCCACCCAATCCTCGGCGGACCGGTCGATGCCGATATCGGCCCCCAGCGCCTTGGCACGGACCAGTTTCTCCGCGCTGCCGGACACGACGATCGTGCGCGCCCCATGCGCCTTGGCGATCTGCAGGCCGAACAGGCCGACGCCGCCCGTGCCTTCGATCAGGACGGTCTCGCCGGCCTGCACCCGGCCCCGCTCCACCAGCGCGAACCAGGCCGTGAGGCCGGCGCAGGGCAAGGTGCTGGCCTCGGCGTCGCTCAGCGTTTCCGGCCCGCGCACGAACCAGTCTTCGGGGAAGGCGACATATTGCGACAAAACCCCGGGATAAATGCCGCCAAGGGTCTTGTAGGGCGGCACGCGCGCATTGCCGAGCGGCGCCGCGTCGATCCAACCCGGAGCGAAGGTCGAGATCACCCTGTCGCCAGCAGCAAAGCGCGTCGCCCCCTGCCCCACCGCCTGCACGGTTCCTGCGAGATCGGACCCAGGCGTGAACGGAAAGGCGAGCGACAGGCCCATGCCGCCCTCGACCACGAGTTTGTCGCGGTAGTTCAAAGAAACCGCCGCCACCTTGACTAACACCTCGCCCGGACCGGCTTCGGGTCTCGGCGTCTCCCTCAACACCAGCCGCTCCGACCCGATCCCATCCATTTCCCAACGCTGCATCATCGCCGTCATCGCTCGGTTCCTTCGTCGTGATTCCACAACCGGTATCCTATCGTTGACGTGTCGTCCCCAGCGCGGATATCTCTTCTTCGTATCGGTTCCGAATGGGCGACAATCATGAGTGAGATGACGAACGGACTGGATGCCTTCGTGGCGGCGGTGGAGACCGGCAGTTTCGCCGCCGCCGCCGAACGTCTGCATCTGACGCGCTCCGCCGTGGCCAAGACGATCGGTCGGATCGAAGCCCGGCTGAACGTTCGCCTGTTTCATCGCACGACGCGCAGCCTCGGCCTCACGGAAGACGGGCAGGTCTATTACGAGCGTTGCGTGCGCGCCCTGGACGAGCTGCGCGCTGGTGAGGCCGCCCTGGATTCAGGGCGGCGCGAGGCGGCCGGGCGCCTGCGCGTGTCCGTGCCGGTTCTCTTCGGGCGGCGCTGCGTGGCGCCCGTTCTGACCCGGCTGGCGGCCGAGCATCCCCGGCTCGAACTCGAACTCTCCTTCAGCGACCGGCAGGTGGATCTGATCGTGGATGGCTTCGATCTGGCGATCCGCAATGGCGAGATCGGCGACGGCACCGGCCTCATGTCGCGCACCGTCAGCCTGCAGCGCATGACTATCTGCGCCTCGCCGGCCTATCTCGCGCGTTGCGGACGGCCCGAAAGCCTCGGCGATCTCGCCGCCCATCAGGCGATCGTCTACGGCCGTGCCGGCCGGATCAAGGCTTGGCAGTTTCCCCTAGCGGACGGTCTACGCGAGTTGACCCCGCCGAACCGACTGCGATTCGACGATCTGGAGGCGATCGCCGATGCGGCCGAAGCCGGCTATGGCCTCGCCTGGCTTCCCTGCTGGCTGATCCGGGATCGGGTGCGAAGCGGTGCGCTCGTCGCGCTTCTGGAAAGCGTGCCGCGCTCGGTGTTCGCGACCCATGCTCTCTGGCCGGAAACGCCGCATCTGCCCCTGCGCGTGCGCTTCGCGATCGATGCCCTCGCGCAAGCGCTGCCGGGAAGCGCGGAACTCTAGCCGATAGGCGATATTCGCGCGGACGTGTCCCCGCGACATCCGCAGGGCCGACGATCCGATCGCACTTGGCGGTAAGAACGTCGCGAGGCAGCGAGCCGTCGCCGAAACCAGGACACGCCAAAGGTTTCAATGCGAATCTATCCTCCCCATCGTAGTTTCGATGGAGAGGACGCTACGCCGCCCTGATGCCAGTTTTCGGCAGCGGCCTCTAAGTCGGCCCCCGCCAAGCCACTCGTCAGGCGACGAATGGCTCAACTCCTCTCAGCCCACAGGGCCCGCGCGGACGGGAATCACTCCCACTCGATCGTGCCGGGCGGCTTCGACGTCACGTCGTAGACGACGCGGTTGATGCCCTTGACCTCGTTGATGATACGGGTCGCGGCGTTGCCGAGGAATTCCATATCGAAGGCGTAGAAATCCGCCGTCATGCCGTCCACCGAGGTGACCGCGCGCAGGGCGCAGACGAATTCGTAGGTGCGCCCGTCGCCCATCACGCCCACCGTCTGCACGGGGAGAAGGACGGCGAAGGCCTGCCAGATCGCGTCGTAGAGGCCGGCCTTGCGGATTTCGTCGAGATAGATCGCGTCGGCCTGGCGCAGGATGTCGAGCTTCTCGCGCGTCACGCCGCCGGGGCAGCGGATGGCAAGCCCCGGGCCGGGGAACGGGTGGCGGCCAACGAACTGCTCGGGCAGGCCGAGCTCGCGGCCGAGCTCGCGCACCTCGTCCTTGAAGAGCTCGCGCAGCGGCTCCACCAGCTTCATCTTCATGCGCTCGGGCAGGCCGCCGACATTGTGGTGCGACTTGATCGTCACCGACGGGCCGCCGGTGAAGGAGACGCTTTCGATCACGTCGGGATAGAGCGTGCCCTGCGCCAGGAAATCGGCGCCGCCGATCTTCTTGGCTTCGGCCTCGAAGGTCTCGATAAACAGGCGGCCGATCGTCTTGCGCTTGACCTCGGGGTCCATCTCGCCTTCCAGCGCGCCGATGAAGAGGTCCTGCGCCTGAACATGGACGAGCGGGATGTTGTAATGGTCGCGGAACATGCCGACCACCTGCTCCGCCTCGCCCATGCGAAGCAGGCCGTGGTCGACGAAGATGCAGGTGAGTTGATCCCCGATCGCCTCGTGGATCAGCACCGCCGCGACCGAGGAATCGACGCCGCCCGACAGGCCGCAGATGACGCGGGCGGAGCCGACCTTGGCGCGGATCTCTTCGACCGCCTTTTCGCGGAATGCGGCCATGGTCCAGTCGCCCTTCAGGCCGGCGATCCGGTGGACGAAGTTGGAAATGAGCTTGGCGCCGTCCGGCGTGTGGACGACTTCGGGGTGGAACTGGACGCCGTAGAAGCGCCGCGCCTCGTCCGCGATGGCGGCGAAGGGGGCGCCCGGCGACGCCGCGATGATCTCGAAACCCTTGGGCAGCGCGGTGACGCGGTCGCCATGGCTCATCCAGACCTGATGGCGCGTGCCCTCGGCCCAGATCCCGTCGAAGAGGGGCGAGGACTTCTGCACTTCGAGGAACGCGCGGCCGAACTCGCGGTGCAGCCCGCCCTCGATCTTGCCGCCCAATTGGGCGCACATTGTCTGCTGCCCGTAGCAGATGCCGAGCACCGGCACGCCGGAGGAGAAGATGACGTCCGGCGCGCGCGGGGCGTTCTCCTCGGTGGTCGAGGCGGGCGAACCCGACAGGATCACGGCCTTGGGGTTCAACCGGCGAAAGCCGTCTTCCGCCGACTGGAAGGGCACGATCTCGGAATAGACGCCGGCCTCGCGCACGCGGCGCGCGATGAGCTGCGTGACCTGGGAACCGAAATCGACGATGAGGATGGTATCGAGGTGCTGGGTCATGGCGGACTTCTAGATAAGGCGCGGCAAAAGGCAAGCCCTTCCGCCCCGACGCGGGTGCGGGACCGTTTTTGTCATGCAAGCGTCGCCATTTCGTAGCCGAGCCGTCACCCTCTGGCGCTGTTCTCCCGGCAGTCCTGCTGCCATCGGAGATGCTTCATGAAATCGATTCTCACCGCCGTCGCCGCGCTCGTTGCGTTGGCGCCGCTGCCCGCCATGGCCGACGAGGCGCTGGAAGGTCGCGCCTTCCCGGCGACGCTGGAAGCCCAGGCGATCCTGCCGGCAGCCTCGCTGGTTCCCGCCCCGGCCGACGCGCCCGAGCATCTGCGCCAGGCCGGCAAGTTCACGACGCCCGACCGCAAGCGCACCACCCAGCTCGGCAGCGTGCCCGGCATGGACGGCGTGCGCCCGACCGGCGGCGCGCTGCCGGTGGATGGACAGGCCTTGCAGGGATTCTCGGGCATCAAGGCCATGCCGGACGGCACGTTCTGGAGCCTGTCCGACAATGGTTTCGGCACCAAGGCCAATTCCAGCGACGCCGCGCTGATGCTGCACAAGCTTCGGATCGACTGGCACAAGGGCGGCGTGGAGCGGTTGGAGACGATCTTCCTCTCCGACCCCGACCATGTCGCGCCCTTCCCGATCGTGCTGGAAGGCGCGGAGAAGCGCTATCTCACGGGCGCCGATTTCGACATCGAGTCGATCCAGCCGACAGAGGACGGGTTCTGGATCGGCGAGGAGTTCGGCCCCTATCTCATCCATGTCGACAAGACCGGCAAGCTGCTCTCGGTTCACGAGACGAAGATGGGCGACGTCGCGGTTCGCTCGCCCGACCATCCCGCTTTGAGCCTGCCGGGCGACCCGACCAAGCCCCTCCCCGCCTTCAACCTCAAGCGCTCCGGCGGCTTCGAGGGTCTGGCCATGGCCAAGGACGGCTCTCGCCTCTACGGCCTTCTGGAAGGCCCACTCTATAAGGAGGGCGCGAGCGAGAAGACCGAGGACGGGCGCACCGCGCTGCGAATCGGCGAGTTCGATTCGAAGTCGGGCGAGTGGACCGGCCGGTTCTGGCTCTATCCGCTGAGCCCCGGCGGCGCGGCGATCGGCGACTTCAACATGCTGGACGAGACCACCGCGCTGGTGATCGAGCGCGACAACGGCGCGGGCCGCGCGTCGCAGGCCTGCAAGGGCGACCCGAAGCCCGATTGTTTCGCGACGCCCGCCAAGCTGAAGCGCATCACCAAGATCGAGATGACAGAGGCCAATCTCGGGAAGGCCGTGCGCAAGATCGGCTATATCGATCTCCTCGACATCAAGGACCCGAAAGGGGTCGCCAAACAAGGCACGCTCGAAGGCGTCTACGACATGCCCTTCGTGACGATCGAGAATGTCGACCGGCTGGACGAGACGCACATCATCGTCGCGAACGACAACAACTACCCCTTCTCCGCCGGACGCGCGCTCGACAAGGCGGACGACAACGAGTTCGTGAAGCTCGAGGTCGGGGATTTCCTCAAGGCCAAGTGAGACTTGTCGCCGGAAGTGCACAGCCTCCGGCGACTTAAAATTCCAGAGAGCCGTCTTCGAGGCCGGCCCGCAAAGCGTCGATCGCGAGCGCCAGTTCGCGGTCGAGCTGCGGCAGGAGGGCGGCCCAGTCGCCATAATGGCGCAGCTCTTCGGCGCCGTCCGAAATGCCGCGCAGCGCCAGGAGCGGCACGCCGAAGCGATGCGCCGCGCGCCAGACCGCGAAGGTCTCCATGTCCACCATGTCGGCGTCGATCGTGTCGTAGCCGAGGCCGGAGACGACGTTGCCGCCCGTCGACAGCCGTGCAGAAGGCCAGCCGGGCAGCGGGGTCGCCAGCGGCACGGCGACGGGATGGTCGATCAGAGGCGTCACGCCCTTGGTGAAGCCGAGCGGCGAGGCGTCGATATCGCGCCAGGAGACGCTCGACGCCTGATAAACGCGGCCCTGCTCCAGCAGCCGCGAGCCGGCCGAGCCGAGCGAGACCACGAGATGCGGCAGACCATCGGCATCGGCCAGACCCTGCAGCGCGATGCCCGTTTCCAGCGCCGCCTCGATCGGGCCGATGCCGGTCATGAGCGGGCGGATGCGGCTTTGAAGCTCGGGGCCGTATTCGGGCGGAGCCGCCATGACGAAAAGGATGCGTCGCCCACCCCAGGTCTCGACGGCGTGGATGAGAATGCCTAACGAAACCTCGTGGGGTCGGCTGGTCGGGTCTTTCCGTCGAGGGCGTCGTCGCGAATGCTCGCCGATGCCGCCGGCATCGACTGCGCTTCGCTCCTCGTCCTCGGCCGAAAATCCCTCGACCGTCCTCCGCCCAGAGGTTTCGTTAGGCACTCTAAGCGCCGCGCTCATCCGTTCATCCGCCAGATCGCGGCGTTGAGCAGCGTGGCGTAGCTCACCCACATGGCATAGGGGACGAAGCACCAGAAGGCGACGCGATCGCGCGTGCCGACCCGCGCCAGGAAGATCAGGATCGCGGCGAGAAGCCCGAGGATCACGATCAGCGCCGGCAGCGTCGCATGGGCGTTGAAGAAAAGCGGCGGCCAAAGGAAATTCAGCGCCATCTGGATGATCCAGGCCGTCAGCGCCTTGCCGTTGCCCGCCCGGAACGCGCGCCAGCCGGCGACGGCGATCAAAACGTAGAGCACGCTCCAGACCGGCGCGAAGAGCCAATCCGGCGGATTGAACCAGGGCTTTGCGAGATGACGGAACCAGCCGTCCGGCCGGGCGATCTGGCCGATCCAGAAACCGCCGCCGACCGAGACGAAGAGGAAGCCGATCAGGCTCGCCAGCGCCTTCACGCCGTGCGCTCCAGCATGGCGAAGAAGAACCCGTCTGTCCCTGAGCGAAGCGGGGTGAGCGTCAGGACGGCGCCCTCGCCGATCCGTTCGGCATGATAGGCCGCAGCGGCTTCGGGCAGTCGCTCGCGCCAGATCGTCTCGGCATCGGCCAGCCGGAAGCCAGGCTCACGCGAGAGGAAAGCCTCGACGCGCGCGGCGTTCTCCTCGCGCAGCACCGAGCAGGTGACATAGGCCAGCCGCCGGCCGGGCTTCACGAAACGCGCGGCGTTGCTCAGCACCTTGTCCTGTTCCTCGGTTCGCTTCTGCAGCTGGCTTTCGGACAGGCGCCACTTGGCGTCGGGCCGGCGGCGCCACGTGCCCGCGCCGGTGCAGGGCGCATCCACAAGGACGAGGTCCATGCCATCGTGAAGGGGCGAGAGATCGTCGCGCGGGGCATGAACCGTCACCCCTTCCGTGCCGGCGCGCGCCAGACGATCCCAGATCGGTGCGAGGCGTTGCCGGTCGGCATCGAAGGCGTGGATCTCCGCCGCGTTGCCCGTCGCGGCCGCGAGTGCCAGCGTCTTGCCGCCCGCCCCGGCGCAATAGTCGAGAATGCGGCTGCCGGGCGCCGCACCGGCGAGCAGCGCCGCGATCTGCGAACCCTCGTCCTGGATTTCGAACAAGCCGGTCTGGAAGCCGCGCTCGACCTGAACGTTGGGATGGCGCCCCTCCCCCTCGATCGGCGCGATGCGAAGCCCCCAAGGCGACAGCGGCGTCGGCGCGGCCGCGAAGGGCGCGAGTTCGGACAGCACCTCCTCACGCGTGCTTTTCAGGAGATTGGCGCGCATGTCGAGCGGCGGGCGGTCCGACAAGGCGCGCGCCTCCCGCACCCAATCCGTCCCGAGCGAGGCGGCAAGCGGCGCGGCGAGCCAATCCGGTACGTCGGCAGCCACGGCCTCCGGCGCGCCTTCGAGGCTCGCAGGCGACAGGAAGCGCGCGAGCACCTCGTCGGAGGGGAGCGGAGGCGCGAACCGGTCGCCCTCCAAAGCGGAACGTAGCTGCTCGGGCGCCACGCCGGCATCCAGCACCGCACCAAAGACAAGCGCCGCCGGCGCCTCGCTGCCCATGCGATGCGCCAACGAGCGGCGTCGGCGCAGCACGTCGTAGACCATGTTGCCGATGGCCGAGCGATCGCCCGAACCGGCGAAGCGATGGGCGAGGCCCCAGTCCTTCAGCGCATCGGCCACGGGACGGCGGCGTGCCGTCATGTCCTCGATCACCTCGACCGCCGCCGCGATCCGCCCGCCAAGCCGCATGATGGCTCCTTCCTTCTCCGTCAGACATGCTTGGTAGTTTCGCCCGAGCACGATCACAAGCCGCAAAGGGTTTCGGAGCGCAGACCCGCGCACGCAAAAAGGGCCGGGATCGCTCCCGGCCCTCCTGTCGTCTCGTGCTGGCGAAGCGGTTTACTCGGCCGCGGCGCTGTGGCTCGTGGTCAGGCTCGCCTGCTCGTCGTCGCGGCCCTGCTCGGACAGCGCCTTGCGCACGCCCGCGCCATAGGCCGGATCGACCTTATCGAAATGGGCGAACTGGCGGTCCACGATGAACTGCGGAACGCCCTGCATGGCGCCGGCCAGCGTCTTGAACAGGCGCTGCTTGTGGGCGTCGTCGAACATGTTGAACAGCGCGCGCGGCTGCGAATAGTGGTCTGCCTCGGCGCGGAACTCGTAGCGCCCGACCTGACCGCTATAGCGGTGCGGTGGCTCTTCCACGCTCGGGTCTTCCACCGGGCCGCCGAACGAGTTCGGCTCGTAATAGGCGTCCGGGTTGGTCATGATGCCGAAGGGCATCGAACCGTCGCGGTTGTAGTGGTTCACCGGCGAGCGCGGCTTGTTGACGGGCAGCGACTCGTAGTGGACGCCGATCCGGTAGCGATGCGCGTCGGGATAGGAGAACAGGCGGCCCTGAAGCATCTTGTCCGGCGAGAAGCCGATGCCCGGCACCACGTTGGACGGGTTGAAGGCAGACTGCTCGATATCGGTAAAGTAGTTGTCCGGGTTGCGGTTCAACTCGAACTCGCCAACCTTGATCAGCGGGTACATGCCGTGCGGCCAGACCTTGGTCAGGTCGAACGCGCTCCAGCCGGTCTTCTGCTCGAACTCGTCGGCCTCCATCTCAGGCATGACCTGGATGAACATGGTCCATTTCGGAAAGCGGCCTTCCTCGATCATGGAATAGAGCGCTTCCTGATAGGATTCGCGCGACTTGGCGATGACCTTCTCCGCCTCTTCGTTGGTGAAGGTCTTGTGGCCCTGCTGGGTCTTGAAGTGGAACTTCACCCAGAAGCGTTCGCCCTGGTCGTTCCACAGCGAGAACGTGTGCGAGCCGTAGCCGTTCATTCGCGAAGGATCGACCGGGATGCCGCGATCCGACATCAGGATCGTCACCTGATGCAGCGATTCCGGGCAGAGCGACCAGAAGTCCCACATGGCCGTCGCCGAGCGCAGATTGGTGCGCGGATGGCGCTTCTGCGTGTGGATGAAGTCCGGGAACTTGTAAGGATCGGCGACGAAGAAGACCGGGGTGTTGTTGCCGACCAGATCCCAGTTGCCTTCCTCGGTGTAGAACTTCAGCGAAAAGCCGCGCACGTCGCGCTCGGCATCCGCCGCGCCCTGCTCGCCGGCCACCGTTGAGAAGCGGGCCAGCATCTCGGTCTGCTTGCCGACCTGGCTGAACAGCTTGGCGCGGGTGTAGCGCGAGATGTCCTCGGTCACGGTCAGCGTGCCGTGGGCGCCCCAGCCCTTGGCGTGCACGACGCGCTCGGGAACGCGCTCGCGGTTCTGGTGCGCCAGCTTCTCGATGAGCTGGTAGTCCTCCAGAAGCACGGGGCCGTTGCGGCCGACGGTCTTGGAATTCTGGTTGGACGAAAGGGGCGCGCCGGCGGTGGTCGTCAGCCGAGGTCTGTCGGTCATCGTAAACTCCATAGGAAGTTGAGAACCATTCCAACCGATTCTCTCGATAATTTCCAATCGTATTTCCAATCCCCACCGATCAGTTTATCTGATCGGGATGCTCACCCTTCGCCAGCTCCGCTATTTCGAATCCCTCAGTGAGACCCTGCATTTCGGGCAGGCAGCGCGGCGGCTCAACATCTCGCAGCCGGCGCTCTCAGCGCAGATCGCGCAGCTCGAAGCGCATTTCGGAACGGCCCTGTTCGAGCGCCGCTCCAGCGGCATTTCGCTGACGCCGGAGGGCGAGCGAGTGAAGCGGCGCGTGCGGCGCATTCTCGCCGAAGTGCGCGATTTGGAAGCCCTGAGCGAGGGCCAGGGCGAACTTCTGGTCGGGCAATTGCGCATCGGGATCATCGCCTCGCTCGCCCCCTATCTCCTGCCCGGCCTTCTGGCGGAGCTGGCGCGCTCCTATCCCCGCCTGTCGGTCGGCGTGCGCGAGAACGTCACCGCGATCCTGGCGGACGAGCTGGCGCGGGGCGATCTCGACTGCGTGGTCCAGGCGCTGCCGGTGGAGCGCAAGGGCGTCTCGACCATCCCGCTCTGCGAGGACCCGTTCTTTCTGGCGGTGCCGGAGGCGGAAGCCGGGCGCATCCCCTCGCCCGTCGCACCGAGCCAGTTGGAGAGCGAGCGACTGATCCTGCTCGAAGAGGGCCATTGCCTGCGCGATCAGGCGCTGGACGTCTGTCGCATCGTGGAGCAGCGCGATCTGGCGACGCTCGGCGCGACCAGCCTCACCACGCTCATGCGCATGGTGGCCGGCGGCCTCGGCGTGACGCTGGTGCCGAAAAGCGCGGTGGAGACCGAAGCGCGCGGCGGCGGCATTCGCTTTCTGCCCTTCGAGGCCCCCGTCCCCTCCCGCCGCCTCGCGCTTGCCTTCCGCTCCTCCTCCGGCCGCCGGTCGGACTTCGAGCGGCTGGCGGAAATGATCCGGGCGTGTCTGGGGCTCTCGGAGGCTGCGGTTTCGGAGACTGCGGCCGGACATGAAAAGACCGGCGACGCCTCCGCGCCGCCGGCCTCCGACTGACCGTTCCGATGCTCGGGGCTTACGCGCCGAAGCCGGGATAGTTCGGGCTTTCGCGGGTGATGGTGACGTCGTGCGCATGGCTCTCGCGCAGGCCCGCGTTGGAGATGCGCACGAAGGTCGCCTTGGTGCGGAAGTCTTCCAGATTGGCAGCGCCCGTGTAGCCCATGGCGGCGCGCAGGCCGCCGGTCAGTTGGTGGATCACCGCGCCGACCGGGCCCTTGTAGGGAACTTGGCCCTCGATGCCTTCCGGCACGAGCTTCAGCGTGTCGCGCACTTCGGCCTGGAAGTAGCGGTCCGCCGAGCCGCGCGCCATGGCGCCGACCGAGCCCATGCCGCGATAGGCTTTGAACGAGCGGCCCTGGTGCAGGTAGACCTCGCCGGGGCTTTCCTCGGTGCCGGCGAGCAGCGAGCCGACCATGGCGGCGGAAGCGCCGGCCGCCAGCGCCTTGGCGAGATCACCGGAATACTTGATGCCGCCGTCGGCGATCACCGGCACGCCCGCCTTGTCGGCGACGTTGACGGCATCCATGATGGCGGAGAGCTGCGGTACGCCGACGCCGGCGACGATGCGCGTGGTGCAGATCGAGCCCGGGCCGATGCCGACCTTGACGCCGTCGGCGCCCGCGTCGATCAGCGCCTGCGTTCCCGAGGGCGTCGCCACGTTGCCGGCGATCACCTGCACTTCGTTGGACATTTTCTTGACGCGGGCGACAGCGTCCAGCACGCGCTGCGAATGGCCATGGGCCGTGTCCACCACGATCAGGTCGATGCCGGCGTCGATCAGGCGCTCGGCGCGCTCGAACCCGTCCTCACCGACGCTGGTTGCGGCAGCGGCCAGAAGGCGACCCTGCGCGTCCTTGGCCGCGTTGGGGTTCAGCTGCGACTTCTCGATGTCCTTGACGGTGATGAGGCCGATGCAATGGCCCTCGCCGTCCACCACGAGAAGCTTCTCGATCCGGTGCTTGTGGAGGAGCCGCTTGGCCTCGTCCTGGTCCACCGTCTCACGCACGGTGATGAGGTTCTCGCGCGTCATCAGTTCGAAGATCTTCTGACGATCGTCCGAGGCGAAGCGCACGTCGCGATTGGTCAGGATGCCGACGAGACGGCCCTTGGTCTGGCCGCCCCGGCCGCCGCTTTCCACGACCGGGATGCCAGAAATGCGATGGGCCTGCATGAGCGCGCGGGCGTCGCCCAGCGTCGCGTCCGGGCCGATCGTGACGGGGTTCACGACCATGCCGGATTCGAACTTCTTGACCTGGCGCACCTGCTCGGCCTGCTCGGCGGGCGTCAGGTTGCGGTGTATGACGCCGATGCCGCCGGCCTGCGCCATGGCGATGGCGAGGCGCGATTCCGTCACCGTGTCCATCGCGGCCGAAAGCATGGGAATGTTGAGGAAGAGGCTGCGCGTGATGCGGGTGCGAACGTCCACCTGCCCCGGCATGACCTCCGAATGGCCCGGCTGAAGCAGCACGTCGTCGAAGGTGAGCGCGAGCGCACCGGTGGCGGTTTCGATGATGCGAGCCATGGACCAGTCCTTAAATGAAACGCGGCGCCCTGGAGGGGCGCCGGATTGTCGAGGATTGGCACGGGCTCGTAGCACGCGGCCCGCCGGTTGGAAAGGCCGGCGGCTCAGCCCTCAGCGAGGGTCTGGTATGTCTCCGGCACGAAGCGGAACGACTCGCCTTCAGTCGCGACATAGCCGAGGCCCGGAAACGGCAGGTGATAGCCGAGAAGCGGCATGCCGGATTCGGCAAGCTGGCGCGCGAAGCGTTTGCGCGTCTCGGCCGCCGCCGGCTTGTCCTGATCGAAACGGACCTGCCAGTCCGGCTTCTGGAACGAGACCACGAACTGCGAGAAGATGTCGGCCGTCAGCATCAAGCCCTTGCCGCCGGACGTCACTTCGAAGGCCAGCATGCCCGGCGTGTGGCCGAAGGCGGCGCGCGCCACCATGCCCGGCACGATCGCCTCGCCGTCCTCGATCAGCCGGACCTTGTCCTTGATTCCCGCGAACTGCTTCTCCACGGCCTTGGCGTTCTCGGCACGCGGGCCGTTCTTGGCCTCGTCCGAGGTCCAGAAGGCCATCTCCGCGCGGCCGACGACATAGCTCGCCTTCGGGAAGGCCGGCGCGCCGCCTTCGGTGAGGCCGCCGATATGGTCACCATGCAGATGGGTGAGCGCCACCAGCGTGATGTCGTCCGGCGAAAGGCCCGCCGCCGCCAAGCGCTCGCGCAGGAGGCCCATGCCGTTGGCCCGGCCGCCTTCGCCGAAGCCCGTGTCCACCAGGATACGCTGGTCGCCAAGCTTCACCACGACGACGTTGAAGAAATTGACGAACCGCGCGCGCGGCAGATGGTTGGCTGCCATGAGGTCGCCCACGGCATCGGCGCTCTGGTCTTCGCCGAACGTGGGATGCGGCCCCTCGCCCGGCCGAATGCCGTCGAGAACCACGGTGATCTCCGCCTCGCCGATGCGGAACCGGTGCCAGCCCGGCGCCAGGGGTTGGGTGTCGGCGCTCGTCATGCTCGTCTCCGTGCTCTGCGCGTTGGCGGGGGCGAGCCCCAGGCCGGTCGCGGCCAAGCCGCCCGCAGCCAACATCATCGCGTGTCGGCGGTTGATACAAATCGTGTCGGACATAGGCGTTCTCCCCTGACGCCCCAGACTGCTATCGCTTGGGAACGAGTCCTGCGCCGGCCGCTTCGGGCTTTAGATGCGAAGGGAGAGCCGCGCGGCAAGACGCTCCGCATTTCGTGAAATTCGCGTAAGGGGGTCTGGCGGCGCAACGCTTCCATTTTCCCGCCGTTGTTGAAGTCCACATAAAGTGCCTGACGCGCGTCGCGCGGAGGCTGGTCGAGGGGTTTTCGCCCAAGGACAGGACGCGAGAAGCGAGCGATGCGAGGGCGCATGGCAAAGGTTTCGCGGCGGCGTTCGTGGCGAGAAAACGAGACCGGACGTTCCGCCGAGGTTTGCCGGGTGTCGTCGACCCCATCCCGTCGCAGGCGGCGATTCGCGTCGGCTTCGTTCGCGGTCCGTCCGAAGGAGGAGCCCTCGTCCCCCCTCCGGGCAGCGGGCCACGAAGGAAGCTGGAAGGCGATTTGCGCCAGCGCCGGTCCCGCCTCTGGACGGGTCTGGACATCGCGCCGCCCTTGAGGCGGCCTCCGAGCTCCAGCCTCCGCCCCGGTCCCGTTCTGTCCTGCCGGATCTTTCGCTCGTGAAACGCATCGTCCCGGTCGTCCTTGCCGTCGCCCTGTTCATGGAGAACATCGACTCGACGGTCATCGCGACATCCCTCGCCACCATCGCCCGCGACATCGGCACCAGCCCGATCGCGCTCAAGCTGGCGCTGACCAGCTACTATGTGTCGCTCGCCGTGTTCATTCCGATCTCGGGGCGCATGGCCGATCGGTTCGGCGCCCGCGCCGTGTTTCAATGCGCCATCGGCGTGTTCATGGCGGGCTCGCTCGCCTGCGGCTTCGCCAATTCGCTGGAGGGCTTCGTCGCTGCGCGCTTCCTGCAAGGGATCGGCGGGGCCATGATGACGCCAGTCGGCCGCCTCCTTCTGGTGCGCGCCGTGCCGCGCTCCGATCTGGTGGGGGCCATGGCCTGGTTCACGATCCCCGCCCTTGTCGGCCCGCTGATCGGCCCGCCGCTCGGCGGCGCGATCTCGACCTATGCCGACTGGCGCTGGATCTTCTTCATCAACCTGCCGATCGGCGTCCTCGGCATGATGCTCGCCCAGCGCTTCCTCCCCTTCATCGCGCCGATCCGCGACGTCGAGTTCGACTGGCCGGGCTTCGCCATGTCGGGCCTTGCCTGCGCCGGAATCGTGTTCGGCCTATCGGTGGTTTCGCTGCCGGCCCTGCCGCCGTGGGTGGGCGTCGCCACGACGCTGCTCGGCCTCGTCTTCGCGCTTCTCTACATTCGCCATGCCCGCCGGCACGAGCGGCCCGTGGTGGAGCTTCGCCTGTTCCGCATTCCGACGCTGCGGGCGGCCGTCGTCGGCGGCGGCCTGTTTCGCATCGGCGCGGGCGCGGTGCCCTTCCTCTTTCCGCTGATGCTCCAGCTCGGCTTCGGCTATTCGCCCTTCCAGTCCGGCCTCATCAGCGCCGTGTCGATCGGCGGCGCGATGATGATGAAGACGCTGGTGAAGCCGATCCTGAAGCAGTTCGGCTTCCGCACGACGCTGGTCGGCGCCGCCCTGGTCGGCGGCGTCCTGATGGGCTCGATCGGCTTCTACAGGCCGGAAACCCCGATCCTGGTTCTGGTCCTGCTTCTACTCATCGGCGGCTTCTTCCGCTCGCTGCTCTTCACCGGCGTCAACACGCTGGCCTT
Organism: Aureimonas sp. AU40; assembly: GCF_001463785.1. Lineage (NCBI taxonomy): Bacteria > Pseudomonadati > Pseudomonadota > Alphaproteobacteria > Hyphomicrobiales > Aurantimonadaceae > Aureimonas > Aureimonas sp. AU40. Next base: position 40,494 of record NZ_BBWL01000009.1, on the reverse strand, counting down.
CGCCGACGTCCCGCAGGCCAAGACGGGCGACGCGACGGCGTTGCTCGCGGCGTTTCAGCAGGTCGCCATCGCCGGTGGCGTTGCGACAGCGGGCGCCGTTCTGGAAGCGGGTATGGTGCTGGGGGGCCGCACCACCGCCTCGCTCGCCGACTTCTCGGTTGCCTTCTTCGTGGTGGGCGTCGTCACTGTTCTTTCGGCGCTCGTCTTCCTGCGCCTTCCAGCTGAAGCGGGCGCGGAGGTCGCGGGCCGGCGCGTTCCCGCCGAATAGAACCGACGAAAAAGGGCGGTCCTCCCAAGAGGGCCGCCCTCGTCATCCTAGCGGGGGAGAAGGCCTCAGGCCTCCTCGCCCGACTCGTCGTCGCTCTCGTCTGCTTCCGCGTCCTCCGGCTTGCGCCGGCCGCGAAAATCCTTGGCCAGCACGTAGAGCTCCACCGATCCATCGCGCGAGGCCGGCGGCTTCACATGGTGGACCGAGCGAAAATTCTTCTTCAGGAGCGCCAGAAGCTCGCCCTCGGTGCCCCCCTGGAACGTCTTGGTCAAAAAGTGCCCGCCGGGCCGCAGGGTGCGGATGGCGAAATCGGCCGCGACCTCGCACAGATGCAGCGTGCGCAGATGGTCGGTCCGCCGATGGCCCGTGGTCGGCGCCGCCATGTCGGACAGAACGATGTCGGGATCGCCGCCCAGCGCCTCGATCAGCCGCTGCGGCGCGCTGTCGTCGAGAAAGTCGAGCTCCAGGATCGTCGCGCCGGGGATCGGGTCCACCGGCAGATAGTCGATGCCGACCACCTTCGCTTCTTCCGGCTTGCCGGCCGTGCGCTCCACCGCCACCTGACACCAGCCGCCCGGCGCCGCGCCGAGATCGACGATGCGCATGCCCTTCTTCAGAAGCTTGTAGCGGTCGTCCATCTCGATCAGCTTGTAGGCCGCGCGCGAGCGATACCCGTCCGCCTTGGCGCGGCGCACATAGGGATCGTTCAGCTGTCGCTCCAGCCAGCGGCGGGAAGACACTTTCAGCCCGCGCTTCTTCTTGACGCGGACCGTCAGCCCGCGATCGTCGCCTCGTCCCGAACTCGTCACGCGCCCGACCCTGCCTGTCCTGTTCCTGTGTGGCTCGGTGCCGGGCGGCGCCACACGCCGTCCGCCACCATCATTTCCGTCAGCAGTCCCTCGCGCAGGCCCCGGTCGGCCACGCGCAGCACCTTGGCCGGCCAGATGCGGCGGATGGCCTGAAGGATGGCGCAGCCCGCCAGAACGAGATCGGCGCGGTCCGAACCGATGCAGGGATTGGCGACCCGCTCCTCGAAGCTCCAGCCGAGAAGCTGGGCGACCAACCGGTCGACATCCCCGTCGCTGAGCCAGAGCCCGTCCACCTGCCGCCGGTCGTAGCGCTCCAGCTCCAGCTGGATGCCAGCCAGCGTCGTAACCGTGCCCGAGGTGCCCAGAAGATGGAACCCGTCCCGCCCGACGATGTCGGCCAGCCGGTTGCGACCGGGAAAGGCGAGGATCATCGCCTCGACCTCGCTCACCATGCGCTCGAAGAGTTCGGGCGTCACGTTGCGCCCGCCATGACGCTCGGCCAGCGATACGACGCCGACCGGGAGCGAGGTCCAGGCGACGATGTTGTTGGCCAGCCGCCGGCTGGTGCCGCGCCGGAGATCGAGCAGCGCGATTTCCGAGGAGCCGCCGCCGATGTCGAACAGCACCGCGCCGCGCGCCGTGCGGTCGATCAGCGAGCCGCAGCCGGACACGGCCAGCCGCGCCTCCGTCTCGCGGCTGACGATCTCCAGCCGGAGTCCCGTCTCGCGAAACACGCGGTTGATGAACTCACGCCCGTTGGCGGCCGAACGGCACGCTTCCGTCGCGATCAGCCGCGCCCCGCGAATCTCGCGCGCCGACAGCTTCTGACTGCAGATTTCCAGCGCCGCCACGGCCCGGTCCATCGCCGTTCCGGCCAAGCTCCCCGTGCGCCCCAGCCCTTCGCCGAGGCGAACGATTCGCGAAAACGCGTCGATCACCCGGAACTGGCCGGGCCGCGTCGGCACGGCGATCAGGAGCCGGCAATTGTTGGTGCCGAGATCGAGCGCGGCATAGGCGGGAACGCGGTGCGCGCCGTTGGAACCATGAGCGCCGTTCGGCGCGGCGGCTCGGGCGATCGCGGGCGCCTGCGCAATCGGCGCCACGGCGGGCCGTGGAGCGGGGGCATTGCCGCCGTTGGCGGGAGCCGGCGGAAAGCCGCTGCGCCCCTTGCGCCGCCGGCGATTCTTGACCGGGGCCGGGCGAGGCGCGTTGCCGTTCTTTCGCTCGCGCAGCGCGCGCTCCGCCTCGGCCACCTTGGCGCCGAGGGCGGGGGGCAGTTCGCGCATGGCTCCGCCCCCGGCGGGCGGAGCCGCCGGAGCGTTGTTCTTGCGGCGGCGGCGCTTCTGGCGCTTGGACGGCTTGCCGACGGCCTCGCCGGCCTTGGCGTCGGACGAGCCGGCGGGCGGGCGCGGCGGCCGGCTTTCGCCTGCCTCGCCGCCCCATCGCTCGCCCCCGGCGGACGCGCCGGAAAACCCGTCTGCCCCGAAGCCGTTTGCGTCCTTTACCCTCGCCGCCGCTCGCCCTTGTCTCGTGTCATGGATCACTTCAAATCTCCGGAGCGGCGCAAGGCGCGCTCCCTCGACCCGCTTAGGGCCGCTTTCGTTGAATCGAAGTGTAGTCATCCGCCATTTTTACACAAGGCACCCTCTTCGCCCCTTGCCCGCGCGCCTCGCGATATCCACGGCCGGAAGCCTCACCGCACGCCCGCGTCGCTCGCCCCGTGACGATCCGGCGACGAATGCGAATCCAAACGAAGACGGTTGACACCCCCGTCCGACTCGACTAAATGCCCCTTCATCGCCGCAGCGGACAGCCAAGCTGACCAAAACGAGCGAAGACGCTTCGAAAAGAAGCGTTCTCCTGCTGGGGAATAGTTTAAGGGTAGAACAGCGGACTCTGACTCCGCTAGTCTTGGTTCGAATCCAGGTTCCCCAGCCACTGTTTTTTCTAATCTTTTTCCGTTTTGTTATTGGACCCGCCCTTTGGTCGGGTGATTGATCGGGTTTTTTTGGGTCGCTTCAAGCTCGGCGATGCTTGATAGTGCCAGCGAATAATTCCGGCTGAGATAGTTCTGATCGAGGATTGAGCGGACTTCTGAGGGCGATTAGCCCGTGATGGTCGTAATCTCCGCTTCCGAGCATCCCGCGATTGCAGGCGTGTTGCAGCCGTTCCGTGCAGGTCGCGAAAGGTGACGCCTTCCACACCTGCCCTCGCGCAAGCTTTGCGCCATGACGACCGGAAGCCATCTGCGGTCCACGCCTCGCCATCGCGGTTCGTGAGGATCACGCCCGGCGTCTGCGGCACAGCGTCAAGCGCGGCTTTGAGCTCAGCCGTTACAGGCACTCGCACTCGCGCGCTCGTTTTGCCCTGCTTGAGGCGGATTGATTCCCCGTCATAGGCGCGCCAGGGCATGCTCAGGAGATCGCCTTGCCGCTGCCCGGTATGGAGCGCCAGCAAGAATGCGAGGCGAATGCCACCCGTCGAGTGAGCTAGGAACGCCTGCTCCTGCTCGTGCGACCATCTGATTTCGCGTCGCGCGCCGCCCCTGCAGAGCCGCCCGCCCACCTTGCAGGGGGTTGGCCTTGATCATCCGACGCTTGATTGCCTAGCAGGATGGGGTGGCGAATGCGTAGAATGTCCGCATCGTTCTTGCGTCGCGACGGGTGATGTCCAGTATCCCTTGCGCTCTAAGCGCATGGATCTCGCGCAGCACCAGGGCATGGGCGATTCCAAGACCGTTGGAGACGCTGCGACTGTCGCTGGCCAAACCCTCGGCGCAAGCCGCGACGATGGCGGCTCCAATCGGCGATAGAGCCGGGTCGAGACCCATGAGTACTCTTATGAGCGCCTCAAGACGCTCAGCGTCCGAGGCTGTCTCGTGAGTCACGCGCCCTCGCGGCGGCGGAACGAGACCAGGATCGATTTCGAAGTCGGGGTATCGCTTTCCCGTCCGGCTGAAGCAAGGGGAACGAGAACATTCAGCTCGGGGTAATAGCCTGCGACGCTGCCGCGCGGGATGTCATAGGGCACGAAGCGAAACGACGGGGCGACGCGCTCCATTCCATCATCGAACGCTCCAACCACATCCGCGAGATCGCCGGCCTTGGCGCCTAGCGCGGTCAGGTCGTCCGGGTGGATGAAGATCACGTTGCGCTCGCCATAGACACCGCGATAGCGGTCGTCGAGGCCGTAGATCGTCGTGTTGTACTGATCGTGCGAGCGAAAGGTCTGCAGGGCGAAGCGGTTCTCATCCCGGCGCGCCCGCTGATGCACCGTCTCGGACGGCAGGGGGGCATCGGAGAGGATTGCCCGGCCTTTCGGCGTCTTCCATTCGCGGTTCGCCGCCGCATTGCGCAGGTGGAAGCCGCGCGGAACGCGCAATCGCTCATTGTAGCGCTCGAAGCCGGGGATCGTGTCCTCGATCAAGTCGCGGATGCGATCGTAGTCTGCGGCAAGCGCCGCCCAGTCCACGGTGGCGCTGCCGACCGTCGCCTCGGCCATGCCCGCCACGATCGCGACCTCCGACAGGAGATGGGGCGAGACTGGCGGGTTGATGCCTGCCGACCCGTGGACCATGCTCATGGAGTCTTCGACGCTGACGAGCTGGGTGCCGCCGCCCGGGCGGCTGTCGATCTCCGTGCGCCCGAGGCAGGGCAGGATGAAGCTCACCTCCCCCGGCATCAGGTGCGAGTGGTTGGGCTTGGTGGCGATGTGGACGGTGAGTTTCTGGCGGCGGAGCGCGGCGGCGATCAGGGCGCTGTCGGGCGTTGCCCTTGCGAAATTGCCACCAAGCCCGACAAACGCCTGGGCGGTCCCGTCCAGCATCGCGCCGATGGCGGCGAGCACGTTGTGACCGGGCTCGCGCGGGGGCTTGAAGCCGAAGCGCGCCTCCAGCGCGTCGAGGAAGGCAGAGCCTGGCCTCTCGTTGATACCGACCGTTCGGTCCCCTTGCACGTTGGAGTGGCCACGCACCGGGCAAAGGCCGGCGCCTGGCTTTCCCAACTGCCCGCGCAGGAGCATGAAGCTTGCGATCTCGCGGATCGTGTCCACCGAATGAAGGTGCTGTGTCACCCCCATCGCCCAGGTGCAGATCACGCGCTCGGCGGACATATAGATCGCCGCCGCTTCCTCGATCTGGCGTCGGCCAAGGCCAGACTGGTCCTCGATCGCCTCCCAGCTTGTCGCCTCCACCATAGCGCGGTACGCGGCCAGCCCCTCGCAGTGTTCGGCAAGGAAGGCGTGGTCGAGCACCGGCGGGCGGCCATCGAGAAGAGCCGCGTCCTCTGCGGCGAAGACAGCTTTCGCCATGCCGCGCACGGCCGCCATGTCGCCGCCGAGCCGGGGTTGATAGTAATGGCTGGAGATAGCTTGGCTGCCGCCGCGCAGCATCTCGATCTTGTCCTGAGGATCGGCGAAGCGCTCCAGTCCCTTCTCGCGCACAGGATTGAAGACCACGATGCCTGCTCCCCGCATGGCCGCGCGTCGAAGATCCCCGAGCATACGGGGATGGTTGGTGCCAGGGTTCTGCCCGATCACGAAGATCGCGTCGGCCTTCTCGAAATCCTCGAGCAGCACCGTGCCCTTGCCGACGCCGATCGCCTGACGCAGCGCGACGCCGCTCGCCTCGTGGCACATGTTGGAGCAGTCGGGGAAATTGTTGGTGCCGTAAAGGCGCACGAAGAGCTGGTAGAGATAGGCCGCCTCGTTGGAGGTGCGCCCCGAAGTGTAGAACTCGGCCCGGTTCGGGCTGTCGAGACCTTGGAGGATCGCCCCGATCTCGGCGAAGGCGTCGGCCCAGCCGACCGGGAGATAGCGGTCGCTCGCGCGGTCGTAGCGCATCGGGTGCGTCAGGCGCCCGTTCAGCTCAAGTTCGTAGTCCGATAGTTTGGACAGTTCGCTTACCGTGTGCCGAGCGAAGAACTCGGGCGTCGCACGCTTGTCCGTCGCCTCCCAGGCCACGGCCTTCACGCCGTTCTCGCAGAACTCGAAGGATGAGCCGTGCTCGGGGTCGCCCCAGGCGCAGCCCGGACAGTCGAACCCGTCGGGCTGGTTGGCCTTCAGCATGGCGCGTGCGCCGGTGATGGGCGAGCCGCTTGCGAGCAGCCGCTTGCCGCAGCTCTTGAGCGCGCCCCAGCCACCAGCGGCCGCCGACTTCTTGCCGATGAACTCTGTCGTCATGGTGCGACCTGTCGTTATCGTCGAGGGATAGGGGCCGGGCGCCTCGGCGGCCCGCCTTGCTCCAGCCGTTTCCGGCCGTCGCCTACTGTTGGCCGGCGTCCTCGGCGGGCCCTGTTTCGGTCTCTGGCAGGGTCTCGGGATCGGGCGCCTTCACCAAGGCGCCATTGACCGAGACGGAGCCGTCGGCGGCAACGTGCACCACCCATTCCCAGTCGCCGTTCGTGGTCTTGCGGCCGAGACCCTGCGCCATCTGCGCCATGCCGACGACTTGGAGCAGGTCGGGCTCGCGCTCAGCTGCGCGCTGTAAGCTGGCGATCGTCTGGTCCAGCCCAACAGCGCGCGCCGTCAGCGTGCCTGTGGGCTTCTCGTCCACGAAGCCCATCTCGCCGGACAGATGCAGATCTAGGTCGGTGGCGCGAATCACGCTCGGCTTAAGGGTGACCTTGATCCGCGCGGGGTCGAGCGCCTCGACGATCTCGGCCTTCACTTCCTCCGAGAATGGTTCGTCGGCGGTGAAATCGATATGCCGGATCGCGAGATCGGCGGGCGCTTTGAGATCCACGCCTGACACGACGACGCCGAGCTGCGCCGCCTTCGGCACGAAGCGGGCGGCCCAGGTCGGCACGACCGCGCCGTCCACCGAGAAGCCATCGAAGGAGATGTCGGTCTCCAGGCGCGCATCCTCGGCGAGCCCCGTCAACCTCGTGGCTTGGCTCGCCTCGCCGAACCGCAGCGTACCGAGCATGGACTGGAAGGACGCCTCGCGCGCCGTTACCGCGACGTCGAGGGAGGTCCAGAACGGCATGGTTTTCTGGAGCGCCGCGCGCAGATCTTCGCCCAACGGGCCAGCGAGGGCTTTCCTGTGGTCGGCCTCCAGCGCCTCTGTATAAGCTAGCAGGAGGGTGTAGAGATCGCGCCCCTCGACGTTGCGCGCGCCCTTTACCGAGGCGGTGCTTTCCACCTCCCCCGCCTTGAGGCCAAAGCTCATGAAGAGCGAGGCGGCGAGTTCCCTTTGGCTCCGCGCCTCGGGCGTCTCGCCCTCCACCGGGGGAGGCGCCTTGACGCCGACGGTCTGGGCGTAGTCGGTCAAGGTCTGCTGGAAGTCGAGATCGACGCCGCCCGCTTCGCCCGGCCCCGCGCTCATCGAGAGCTTGGTGCCCGCGATGGTCGTGCTGGAGTCTGTGGCCGCCTCGTTCTGGATATTGACCGTGTCGCGCACGAAGCCTTCGACCGCGCGATAAGCGAAGAGGTTGGGCGCGAAGACGCCCTTGAAGACCTGCTCCCCTTGCGAATACTCGAAGGCATGGACCTGCTCGCCGACCTTGGTGTCGAAGGTGACGCGGATCGGGTCGTTCGTGAAGACATTCCAGTCTCCGTCCGCGCGCGGGCTGACTAGGAACGACAGGGGCGCGACCTTCGCCTCGAGGCCGAAATAGTCCTTCAGGAAGGGTGCGCCGTTGAGCGTGACGCGCTGCCCCGCCGGATCGGGCTCGACGCTGAGAATGCCCTTCTCGAAGGGAACTTGTGTGACATATTCGGCGAGCGAGGCACGCAGCGCGGCCGCTTCTTCGCTGGTCCCGGCAGACGCCGGCTCGGGCGAGAGGGGCTCCGCATAGACAGGCAGGGCGAGCAAGGCGACCAGGGCGGTCGTCGCGAGAGGACGGCGAACCATTGGAAATCCTATGTCTGTGTGGATGCTACGAGCGGGAGACGTGGGCTCGCGACCTCGACGACCGTGTCCGCGATCGGGGTGGCGGTTTCGCTGCGAACGTGAAAGCTTCATTTCGCACGCCGACTCGCGGCTATCTTCCCCAGCGAAATGTGCACCTTGTACTGTCCGCAGACTTCGGCGACATCGACGTCATAAGCCGCCGCCATCTCTTGGATCGACTGCTCCTCGCCTTGCAGATAAGCGATGCCGTCGCGCCCCTTCCGCTCGTGCAGGTCGCCTTCCGGTGTGTTCGTACGAGGTCCGAAAATCTCGTCCACACCGGCCTTGAAGAAGCGGTAGCCGTCGTCCGGCAGCATGCCATGTGCGCTGCAATAGGCGACGAGGCCGAGATCGTTACGCTTCTCCAAGTAGAACGGGTCGCTGTCCTGGGCGATGGCCTGCGCGATTGGGAGTAGAAGGAACGATGCCAATAAAAGCCGCAAACGCATAACCCTACGCTTCCCATTTCGCCTCATGATCCAGCCGATGACGAACCGCTCGGCGCCGCAGGCCCTGGCCCACGACGGACCATCGGATCGCGCGGCGGCGTGATGCCTGAGTCTGCTTGACGATGGGCGCGAGGACGCGCGCGGCGAGCCAGTTAGCACCCTTGCCCTTATCACCACACGACGGCTGAGGTCGTGAGGGCGCGAAGAGCGTAGAGAAGTCCCGCTGAACGGAACAGACGTTCCGTCACCGATCGTCGACTCAGGAAACAGTCGCTAATCGACAACCTGTATCGCTAGCCGACCACACATCCGTCAAGTTGCTGCGCATGAAAATTTCACGGAACATGATTGTGGGGAATTTAACGGCTCTAGCGTTCGTATTTTACTATTATATTCGAATATACCCGATGTAAGTATTTGTATATTTCGCTTAAAAAATCAATAAATAAAATTACTTATTGATTTTTATTGTATTTTTACATGCAGAAATCGCAGATAATCACCAGAATTATATTCCCCATAAAGCCTGGACTATTTTTGGTGTCGATAATATCGAGCGCCAACCAATCCTGTGCTTGATTTTCTTCACTTCGAATCCGTCTTGCTTACCAATCGGAAATTTGATAGCCGGCAATATGTGCAAGATTTTTGGGCAATTTGCCTCGTATAGGGCAGATATGGCGGTCCAGTCGAGGCATCCTAGCCCTGTTTTCAAGGGAGACGCGAATGAGAGGATCACAACCGAAGACAGAGCGGCACGAAATCTATCGATCAACGCCTAAGCTCCTTGTCATGTCGGCCATCATACTGAGTTTTGCTGCCGTTCTCGGGTTTTTGGCATCCGGTCGCTACATCGATCGCGCCGCCGTCCCCCTGGATCACACGTTCTACTGGATCGCCGGCTTGGCCGGTTTCGCCGTGCTACTGTTTCTGATCCGGGTCCTGCCTTTGTGGCGCGAAACCAGCCGCCCCGCCGTCGTCTTGTCCGGCGATGGCGTCAGCATTCGCGGCAAGCCGCCGATCGCTTGGACCGACATCACAACGAACAACTGGAACACCCTGTCCGTCGCCTTCATCCCCGCCGGTGCGACGTTGGTCGTCAAGGGTCACCGCGGCGGCGCGACCTGTGAGGCGGCGACGCTTCGATGCACGGCGGACGACTATTTCGCGGCATGCGAACGCTTCCAGGGCGCGAGCGGCGAATGACGAGCCCCGCCCTGTCGGAGCAGAGTCTGGTAGGAGCCTTCGCTCTTTTGCTCATCGCCATCAGCCTCATCTACGGGATTTTGTCTTTCGTCGTGGCATCCCTCGTCGGCTTCGAGATGCCGGCTCATGCCGTGAACGTCCTGGCTCTGATGGGCGCCGCCATGATGGTCGGCAACCAAGACTCCGAGCGTTCGGGGCGATGTCCCGGCAAGGCGCTCTCCTGGCGTCTGGCGATCTAGTTTACCCTGATGAACACGCTTCTCGCACTCATCGCGCTGGCACTCTACGCCGGCGTTGCGCAGTGGCTGAACAGACCAGGCGAAAGCGGCGTGGATCTCGGCCTCGTCGGCGACACGGACATGGCGGCCGTCGTGCAGTATCACCGGTGGCTGCTTCCTGCCTTGATCGCCGTTCTGCCGCTGCTTCGGCTTTTCGTCGGGCGCCTCACCCTGCATCTGGGCGCGCTCTCGGCCGAAAAGCACGGCGAGAGACAGGCGGCGAACGCGGCTCGCCGCTCCCGCTGACTGCCACGCGCGGGAGCAACCGCGCCGCGATGTCCGACACCGTCTTTCCCAACAGCAGGAGAATTGCGTTGAGATTTGTGTGCCGCCTTGCCCGCTTTCTGATCACGGCCCCGATGGTGTTGGCCACTTGCGCTTCCGTGCTGGCAATCCAGACGAGCGCGACCCAGACGCCTGATCCCGACAGCCTGTATCGTCAGATAAGCAACCAGCTTGGCGTTCTCCAATACTGCATCGGCAAAGGCTTCCCCTCACAGGGTACCGCAGTCATCTACGAGAGCTTCCTCGCTTCGCTGCCCGCGCCCGCCGATCCGGCGACAGCAGCTCTCTATCGAAAGAAGGGGGCGGAAGGCGTCATCTACAATGGCGAGGACAGCCAGATCGCCGTCGAGCAGATGGCGGAAGGCGTAAGCCAGACGCTGCAGGAATACTGCAAGTCCGATGACGAGAACGCCGAGGCTCTCAAGGCCGCGCAGTAGCGCCGTCGGCCTGCGCACCCGTCAACATTCACAAAACGGATAGGCGCGCCTTCGAGCCGTCCCCGTTCTCTCGATGAGACCACAAGAGGATTCCCTATGCCGCTCGTCCGTGCCGTTCTCCTCGCTTCGACCCTCCTCGTCCTGCCGATGTCCAACGCCTTGGCGCAGGGCGACGGCGGACTGGCCGAGCGCCGGGCCATCGCGGCCTATTCGAAGGATGTCTGGCCGCCTCTCGAACGAGCGATCCACGAGTCTGCCGGCTTTCCCGTGCCCGTGACGCTGGACCTGAAAAGTCTGGCTCCGCCCGGCTCAGCGGAAAACTACGCAAGCGACGACTACCTGCGCAAGCCGATCATCGATCCGTTGATCAAAGCTCTGTCCGCCATCTCCTCCGACGACATCGGCAAGCAAGCTTTGAAGGACAGACTGACATCAATCGTCATTACTTATGAAGAGGCAAGCGCGCCGAGCTCGAACTATCAGGAGGGCGTCGGCTTCTCGGGTGGTGTGCTGACGCTGAACTGGAAGCCGTTCACGAACGTGGACGACCTCGACCCGCGCGTGAAGGCCATCACCACGGTTCTCGAAGCGAATCTCTGATCCGCGTCCAGCCGGGGCATTCCGTTCGGCGAGCCATGCCATGCCCATCCTGAAACAGGTCGCTAAGATCGTCCTGGCCCTGATCGTCCTGGCCATCGTCTTCGTGGCGAAAGGCGGCGATGTGCCCTCGCTGCTGCGCGACATTGGCCTGCGGGGGGCGGCGCGGTCCGGCGCCGAACCCTCGGCTGATAACGTGGACGACCTTGCGACCAAGCTTGGCGCCTTCGTCACCTGCATCAATCGCGTCGATGCCGCGATGCGGGCGAACTACGATCGGTATCGCCAAAGCTTTCCGGCGGCCTTCGAAGGCGGGCCGATCCTGCATCGCAGCTTCAAGATCGCGCCCTACGAGGTCGACAACGGTTTCTCCCGCGACTGCGCTGCGGGCCTCAGGGCGGCAGGTCGAGCGACCCCGCACGATCCCGCGCTCGACGAGCTGGGCCTCCTTTATGCCGATGCGCTGGAAGCGCTTGTACCGGTCCTGAACCGGACCGACGATTATCTCGAGCAGGAGACCTATCGCGACGACGACTGGCACGGGATGCGTGCGGACCTGCATCCCAAGCTCGTGGCCCTGTTCGGGCGGTTTCTCGATGTCTCCGACCGGATGCGCGAGGTCGTTGCCGCCGCGAACCTTGTGAGCACGCGCCTCGAACTCGTGGAGATCGAGCGTCGCGAGGGGCGCGCGTATCGATGGCATGCGCTGAACCTGATATACCAAGCCCGACTGAGCTTTGACGAGACGCGGCAGGCCATTCGGGACGGAAAGGTCCGTGTCCCGCACGTCGTCAAGGCCGAACGCGCCTTGGAGGACGCGCTTCAGGACGCCCGCACCTACATGTCCGCGCACTCGTCGGTGACGACCTCTCTTGGGAACAAGCCCGTCCTGTTCCATATCGAGTCGCGCGCCGCAGACCTTCTCGCGGCGATCAAGACGGTGCGGCGCAACACGGCCCATGGCGATCCGGGAACGGCCGACGCGGACCTGGACCATATGACGCAGGCCTTGAACGGCCTCGTGGACGATTTCAACATGCGCGCCGGCAATGGCCAATAAGCCGCTGCATCCGGCCCGAAGCGTTGCGTTCACAGCTCCATTCCCGCCGGCGAGCTTCGACCATTCGAGACGGGTCTTGTCTATCGCCACACCAGGGAGGCATTGTCGAGCATCGTCAGGAAGGTTCTTTCAATCCTTGGTGGCGGCACCGGGAGGGAGGATAAGCCGCCTTCCCTGCTCTTCGACGACGGCTCCGAGTTCGAGGACGGGAACACGATCGGCCGGGCCGAGAACCTCGCGGTTTGCCGCGCGATGGATGACGTCATCGAGGCGGAAGGGGAAAAGGAGATCGACCTCACGGCCGACAGACGGTCGCAGGCCCTCCCCGCGATCAGCGTTCGCGCGGCGATGAGCGTGACGGGCGGAATGGTGGCGACGCCCACCTTGATGAAACTGTAGGACGCGCCCCAGAGGGTGGCGAGGGCGAGCAGCATCAGGAGGCTGACGAGAAGGCGCGGCTGGTGATCCGCCATATCGGGACTCTCGAAAAAAGGAGATGACGATACCGAGGAGCCTTGGAGCGCTCGGCAAAACCTTGTGGCATCGGCTGGTCGGGTTGTTTGTCCGCTAACTTCGTCGCGAATGTTTAAGCCTGCGCCTTCGCATCGCTCGATCTTCGCTTTCCATTCTCGAACGAAAATCCCTCGAACATCCCTGCCAAGAGGCCTTGCCCCGGCTCTTAACCCGGCACCCGTGCCGGATGCTTCGGTCTTGGCCGAAGCGTTGTGGCCTGACAAGCCGGCGCGTGCCGCCTATCATCTCCGCCCATGATCGATCCTCCGACCGGCAACACGATCGCGAAAGCAGCCTTTCTGATGGGCGATCCCGCCCGCGCCAACATGCTGGCAGCGCTGATGTCCGGCGAAGCGCTGACGGCGGGGGAACTGGCCGCCCATGCCGGCGTCACCGCGCAGACCGCGAGCGGCCATCTCGTCAAGCTTGCGGAGGGCGGCCTCGTCGCCACCCTGCGGCAAGGCCGGCACCGCTATGTCAGCCTCGCCTCCCCCGCCGTCGCGCAAGCGCTGGAAGGGCTGATGGCGCTCTCGGGCACATCGCCGTCAAGCCGCAGCGGGTGCGGGGGCCTCGCGATGCGGCGATGCGCCTGGCCCGATCCTGCTACGATCATATCGCGGGCCGTCTCGGCGTCGCGATCGCCGACGCGCTCCAGCGGCGGGATTTCGTCCGACTGGAGGATGGCGTCGGGCTGGTCACCGACGAAGGCGCGCGCTTCCTCGCCGCGTTCGGGGTCGACGTCACGTCACTGTCCAGAGGCAAGCGCCCGCTCTGCCGGTCGTGCCTCGACTGGAGCGAGCGCCGTCCGCATCTGGCGGGCAAGCTCGGCACCGCTCTCCTCGAGCGCTCGGTGGAACTGGGCTGGCTCGTGCGCACACCGAAAAGCCGAACGCTGCGGATCAGCCCGGCCGGCGAGCGCGGCTTTCCGGAGACGTTCCGTTGCGAGCAGGTCTGGCTTAGCCCATCCGCGCGGGAGATGAAGGAGCCCCTGCCTGTTGCGGGAGATTTTGTCGAGGCGCCTGTGGAACCCGCTAAGCAGCGGACCGGCGCGCCCTCGGCCTGATCGGCCAGGGGTCAGCATTTCGAGACCGTCGGAGCACCCGCCGATTCGCCCTATGGCAAGATGCCTTCTCACCATCCGCGATGCGAAACACGACGGGCGAACGAGGCGAGAGCGCGATCCCGAGTATGTTCCGTCACGGCTCCCCTGTTAAAACCCTTCCAGCGCGCGCGAAACACTTACGTTCTCGCGATGTTCCCCTATATGTACACGACCTGACTTTTGAGAGAGGCACACGGATGCGGGCACCGAACTACAATTTCGAGCGTCAGGAGCGCAGCAAGGCCAAGGCCGCCAAGAAGGCCGAAAAGGCCGAGTTGAAGGCCTCCAAGCGCCAGACCGAGACCCGCACGAAGGAAGAGGCCGATGAGCGGCCCGAACCTCAATCCGATGCGGCGGACTAGCTAGCCCCAGAAGGGGGAACCCCATGGTCGATTCCAAGACACAGAGCCCGAGTGCACCGAAGAAGGCGACCGAAGAGCCCTACGATCCAGAGTCATTCGCGCGCAAATACGGTATTCCGCCCGGCGAAGCGAAGACGATCATCAAGCGATACGGGCCCTCGCGCAAGAAGCTCGACTCCTACATGGCCGCACGCCAGGCGTGAGGCCTCCTCCCAGCCCTGCCGCGAGCCGGGGCTGGGCTTTTTCTTTTCCAACGCAGCCTCCTTTGCGCGAAAAATCCGGCCGGGATCGAACCAATGGCCGCCCAATCGCTTTACCGGACAGGGCCAGCGAGCGCCCGTCAGCAAGGAGGCCTCAAGTCTTGGACAAGAACCGTATCGAAGGCGCCGCGAAGAACTGGGGCGGGAAGCTGCAGGGTTCGTTCGGGGAAGCCGTGGGCTCCGACCGGAACGCGGCCGAGGGCCGGTTGCGCCAGGCCGAGGGCACCGCGCAGAACCTTTATGGCGAAGGCCGCGACGCCCTGCGCGAGGCCACGCACGAAGCGTCCAAATACGCGGCGAGCCTTTACGAGAACGCCGGCTCCTACGCTCAGGAGGGCCAGAAGGTCATGCGACGCAAGGTCCATGACAATCCGCTGTCGGCCCTGCTCGTCGCCGGCCTTGTCGGCCTGTTTCTCGGGTTGACGCTGCGCGACCGCCACTAACGAATTTCCGATCCGATGCCAAAAGGCGCGCTCGTTCGAGCGCGCCTTTCTGTTTGTGGTCTGCCCGGATGTCAGGCGCTCAAGCGCTCGAAGTCGCTTTCCAGATCGAGGTCGATGCCCTTGGCGGGCCGAACCGGAGCGGCCTTGGGGGCGACCTTGGAAAGCGCCGGCTTGAGGGCGGTAACGTTCGCTGCCCCGGTGGCCTCGGCGGCAGGCGCTTTGGCCGCGCTCCGATGGCCATGGTCATGGCCGTCGAGCTTGAAGAAGCTCGCGCGCTCCTGCAGCCGCTGCGCTTCCGCCGAGAGCTGTTCGGCCGTCGCGGCCATCTCGTTGGACGCGCCGGCATTGCCCTGCGTGACCTGATCGAGCTGCGTGATCGCCTGGTTGATCTGCTCGACGCCGATCGATTGCTCGCGGCAGGCCGCCGAGATTTCCGAGACGAGTTCGGCCGTCTTGCGAATATCCGGCACCAGAGTTCCCAGCATCTGCCCGGCCTCTTCCGACACCTGCAGCGTTTCGGTGGACAGTGTGCCGATCTCGGCCGCCGCCTTCTGCGAGCGCTCGGCGAGCTTTCTCACTTCGGAAGCGACCACCGCGAAGCCCTTTCCGTGCTGGCCAGCGCGCGCCGCCTCGATCGCCGCGTTCAAGGCCAGGAGATCGGTCTGCCGGGCGATTTCCTGCACCATCGCGATCTTCTCGGCGATCGTGCGCATGGCGTCGACCGAACGGGTGACGGCCATGCCGCTGCGTCCGGCCCGCTCTGCCGCCTGCACCGCGATCTTTTCGGTAGTCGTGGCGTTCTCGGCGGTGTGGCGGACATTGGCGGCCATCTGCTCGATCGCGGCCGAGGCCTGCTCGGAAGCCGCCGCCTGTTCAGTGGCGCCCGACGAGAGCTGTTCGGCGGCCTGCGCCGACTGGGCCGAGCCGGAAGAAACCTGCGCAGCCGAGTTCACCACGTCGCCCACGATCTCGCGGAGCCGCAGCGTCATCGCCGTGGTGGCCCGGTAGAGGTCTCCGAACTCGTCCCGGTCCCGCACGTTCTCGACCTCGGTCAGATCGCCCGAGCCGATCGTCTCCGCCATGGCGAGGGAACGCTTGAGGCCGCGCGAAAGGGACCAGGCCATCCAGAGCGCCGCCATCACGCCAACTAGGACGGCCAGAACGCCGAAGCCGATCAGGAGAAGACGGGTAGAGGCGAAGGCCTCGGCGTCGCGAGCCGACACCGCCTCGGCGCCGGCCTTCTCGGCCGCGGTGAAGCGGGTCAGCTCGTCCTGCAGCTGAGTCAAAACCGGGGCGATGTCGTTGCGCAGGATCTGGCCGGCATGGAAGGTCGAGTTCGCGACGCCGTGCGCCAGCAGGGCTTCGGTCTGGGGCTTGAACTCGGCCCAGAGCGTCTTGACGCGAACGAACGCGGGCGGATCGATCTTGGCGACGTCGAGCGCCTTGGCGAGGCGCGCCAGCTTCTGGTCGATCATCTGCGTGAAGGCGCGGGCGTTGTCGGCGAGCTTGGCCAGCTCCGCGTCGTCGGTTTCCGACAGGCTGCGGATCAGGATGCGGCGGAAGGTCGGCACGTCGGCGCGCAGCTGGCCGGCGGTGGTGATCGCCGCTTCCGGTCCGTTCAGGAGAACGATCTCGTCGCGAAGGCTGCCCATGGACAGATCGAGCCGGCCGCCGATCGGCTGGATCGCGGACCGGTCGAGCTCCGATGCGCGCGTCGCGTCGTTCTGCATGGCGAGGTCGGAGGCCTTGCGGGCCAGCGCATCGAAGCGTTCCAGATTAACCTTGAACGCGTCGATCTGCGCGGCCTGAACCGGCGACCCGCTGGCGCGGAAGGCTTCGATCTGACCGAGCGCCGACTTGTAAAGCGTGTCGTATCGCGCCCGGCCGTTGGCGATGTCGGCGTCGACATGGGAGAGGATCGTGTCGCCCGCCACCTGCTGGGCCTGGGCGACGGTTTCGCGCAGTTCGGAGAGCTTGGCGCTCCGGTCGAAGGGGCCGGCCACGAAGGCGTTCATGCGTTCGTTGCCCTCCGACAGCTTTTGGATACCGAGCGTGCCGGAGACGGCCGCCAGAACGAGCACGGCGCCGAAGGACATGAAAAGACGGGTGCGGATACGCATGGGGATCGTTCCTGAAAAAGGCGGCTAGCGGGCGGCGCGCGAGGCGAGAAGGGCGGGAACGTCGTCCGGTCGCACCAGAACGAAGGGAATCCAATTCAGCGGCTCGACGGCTTCGCCGGCCATCATCTTGCGCGCGATCTGAACGCTGAGAGCACCTTGGGCCGGGCCGTCCTGAAGGATGGTCGCGGAGAGATCGCCGTCCTTCATGGCCGCCAGACCGCTGTCCGTCGCGTCGATGCCGGTGATCACGGCCTTGACACCGGTCGGCTTCAGCGCGTCGATAGCGCCGAGCGCCATGTCGTCATTGTTGGCGATCACGCCGCCGGGATGCAGTCCGCCATCGAGGAAGGACTTGACCAACGCCTGCGCTTCCGCCCGGTCCCAGTTGGCCCCCTGCTCTTCCAGAAGTTCGATGCCGCGGCATTCCGGCTTGGCCAGGACCTCGTGAACGTAGCGCGTCCGCGCTCTGGCGGCGGGATGGGTCAGCTCGCCCAGAAGCACGACCACGGAGCCCTTGCCGTTCATGAGCCGGCAGGTTTCCTCGGCCTGCAAGGTTCCCGCCACGCGCTCCTCGGAACCGACATAGGCCACGCCGTCGCCCAGAAGCGCGTGGTCCGGCTCGTGGTTGACGAAGACGATCGGGATCTTGGCGCTGCGGGCCATCGCCGTCGTTTCGGCTTCCACTCTGGCGCTGATGCCGAGCACGATCAAGGCGGAGACGCCATCGGCGATCTGCTGTTTCACATTGGCGATCTGCAGCGTCTCGTCGTTCTGGGCGTCGGTCTTGGAGATATGCAGCCCGGCGGCCTTGGCGGCGTCCTCGATCCCCTTGCCGATGGTGATGCGGAACGTGTCCGTGGTGACCGGCATCGCAAGGCCGATCGTCTGCGCCAGGACCGGCGAAACGAAGGCCGCCTGAAGCAGAAACGCTGCCAAGAGGCGTGGCACGGGCCGCGTTCGGGCGAGAGAAAGCAACCGCATGGCGAAGTATCCCTTGTGCTTGCATCGGACAGACGAAAACTGTCTGTTTCGATACAAACACTAGCCGCCTTAGCATTCTCCTCCCTCGTTCCCGCACTTTACGGTTAAAACGAGAGTATCCCTTCCAGAGTATAAAGGCGCAGGCTTCGAACCCCGCCAGACATCCGCTAGGACGACAGCGGAGCCCGGCGAACGCCCGCTTGCTCGCGCGCCTACCAGAGCGCGGCGTGGCGGTTGACGTCCTTGTAAAGGAGGTAGCGGAAGGGGCCGGGGCCGCCGGCATAGCAGGCCTGCGGGCAGAAGGCGCGCAGCCACATGAAGTCGCCCGCTTCGACCTCCACCCAGTCGGCGTTCAGCCGGTAGACCGCCTTGCCCTCCAGCACATAGAGCCCGTGCTCCATGACATGGGTTTCCATGAAGGGTATCGTGCCGCCCGGCTGGAAGGTGACGATGGTGACATGCATGTCGTGGCGCAGATCCGCCGGGTCGACGAAGCGCGTCGTCGCCCAGGCGCCGTCGGTCTTGGGCATGGGCGTCGGGGCGATCAGCTTCTCGTTAGTGAAGATCGGCTCTGGCGCCTCCAGGCCCTCCGCCGCTTCGTAGCGCTTGCGGATCCAGTGGAAGGTCGCGGCCGTCTGGCCCTCGTTCTTCACGGTCCAGGCGCGGCCCGCCGGCAGATAGGCGAAGCCCCCCTCCTCCAGCCGATGCGCCTCGCCGTCGAGCTCGACGCTGATCTCACCGGAGACGACGAAGAGCGCGCCCTGCGCTTCCGCGTCGGGCTCGGGCCGCGTGCTGCCGCCGCCCGGCTGCACTTCCATGATGTATTGCGAGAAGGTCTCGGAAAAGCCGGTCATCGGCCGGGCGATGATCCAGAGCCGCGTCTTCTCCCAATGCGGCAGGAAGCTCGTGACGATGTCGCTGTAGACGCCGCGTGGGATCACGGCATAGGCAGTGGTGAACACGGCCTTGCCCGACAGAAGCTGGTCCTGCCCCGGCAGGCCGCCGGGCGGGGAGAAATAGGTGCGCTGGGTCATGGCCGATCTGCCGCCTTGGTTGCGAGGACGCTCGCCGAGGCGGTCTGAGCCGAGCCGCCCCGTTCGGGTTTCGCACCCCTTATAGCGCGCCGGGCTCGATTCGCCCGCCGCCGCTCCCGGCGCCGGCCCACCTCTTTCTTGCCGCTTGCACCTGCTTAAGGCTATGCCTCGCGCCGCTAGAGGAGACGCATTGCCATGGCCAGTCCGCGCCCGCCGATCGACCACATCATCGCCAGCGAGATCGGCGCGCGGCCCGAGCAGGTCGCGGCCGCCGTCGCGTTGCTGGACGGCGGCGCCACGGTGCCCTTCGTCGCACGCTACCGCAAGGAAGCGACCGGGGGCCTGGACGACACGCAGCTGCGCACGCTGGAAACGCGACTCGCCTATCTCAGAGAGCTGGAATCGCGGCGCGACACGGTGCTGCGCTCGATCCGCGACCAGGGCAAGCTGACGCGCAAGCTGGAGGGCGCGATTCAGGCCGCGACGACCCGCGCGACGCTGGAGGATCTCTACCTCCCCTTCCGCCCCAAGCGCCGCACGCGCGCCGACGCCGCGCGCGAAAAGGGCCTGGCGCCGCTGGCCGAGCGCATCCTGGCCGATCGTTCGCTCGACCCGGCAAAGCTCGCCACGGCCTTCCTCTCCGACCAGGTGCCGGATGCTAAGGCGGCGCTGGAGGGCGCGCGCGACATCGTGGCCGAGACGATGAGCGAGACTCCGGTGCTGGTCGGCGCGATCCGCCGCCATCTCGTGGACAAGGCGCGCATCCGCGCCCGCGTTGCCAAGGGCAAAGAAGAGGCCGGCGCCAAGTTCTCCGACTATTTCGACCATGAGGAGAAATGGGCGAGCGCGCCGAGCCACCGCGTGCTGGCGCTGCTGCGCGCCGCAAAGGAAGGCGTCGTCTCGCTCGACATCGAGGTGGACGCGGACGATCCCTCCCCGGTGAAGCCGGTGGAGGCGATGATCGCGCGCGAGTTCCGCGTCAAAACCTCCGGCGGCACGCCGGGCGACGACTGGCTCATGGGTGTCGCCCGCTGGGCGTGGCGGCAGAAGATCCACGCCTCGCTCTCGGCCGAGATGATGGCGACCATGAAGGAAGGCGCCGACGCCGAGGCGATCCGTGTCTTCTCGCGCAATCTGAAGGACATTCTCCTGGCCGCGCCGGCGGGGCCGAAGGCCACGATGGGCCTCGACCCCGGCATCCGCACCGGCGTCAAGGTCGCCGTGGTGGACCCGACCGGCCGACTGGTGGAAACCGCCACCGTCTATCCCTTCCAGCCGCGCAACGACGTGCAGGGCGCCATGGCGGTGCTGGCCGGCCTGATCGGCAAGCACAAGGTCGAGCTCGTCGCCATCGGCAACGGCACCGCGAGCCGCGAGACCGAGAAGCTCGCCGCCGACGTGATCGCCGCCCTGCCCGGCGCCAAGCCGACCAAGGTCGTGGTGTCGGAGGCCGGCGCCTCGGTCTATTCCGCTTCCGAGATCGCCTCGCGCGAATTGCCGGGCGTCGATGTCTCGCTGCGCGGCGCGGCCTCCATCGCGCGCCGGCTGCAGGACCCGCTGGCCGAGATCGTGAAGGTGGACCCCAAGGCCATCGGCGTCGGCCAGTATCAGCACGATGTCGACCAGCCCGCCCTGTCGCGCGCGCTGGAAACAGTGGTGGAGGATGCGGTGAACGCGGTCGGCGTGGACGTGAACACGGCCTCGCCCGCGCTGCTCTCGCATGTCTCAGGGATTGGCCCGACGCTCGCCGAGGCCATCGTCGCCCATCGCGACAAGGAGGGTCCCTTCAAGACCCGGCGTGCCCTCCTCAAGGTGCCTCGTCTCGGGCCGAAGGCCTTCGAGCAATGCGCCGGCTTTCTGCGCATCCAAGGGGGCACGGAGCCGCTGGACGCCTCGGCCGTTCACCCCGAAGCCTATCCCGTGGCGCGCAAGATCGTGGAAGCCTGCGGGCGGGACCTGCGCTCGCTGATGGGCGACGGCGCGACCTTGAAGGGGCTCGATCCCCAGCGCTTCGTAGGAGACGGGTTCGGCCTGCCGACCGTGCGCGACATCCTGGCCGAGCTGGAAAAGCCCGGCCGCGATCCCCGTCCCGCCTTCCGCACGGCGACCTTCACGGACGGCGTCAATGAAATCTCCGATCTCCAGCCCGGCATGATGCTGGAGGGCACGGTGACCAATGTGGCGGCCTTCGGCGCCTTCGTGGATATCGGCGTGCATCAGGACGGTCTCGTCCATGTCTCGCAGATCGCCGACCGTTTCGTGAAGGACCCGGCCGACGTGGTGAAGGCGGGTCAGGTCGTGCGGGTGCGGGTGCTGGAGGTCGATGCCAAGCGCAAGCGCATTTCGCTGTCCATGAAGACGCAGGTCGAGGCCGGCGCGCCGCCTCCGCGCCGCGAGACCGAAACAGGGACCAAGCCCGGCCAGCGGCCGGAGCGGCGCGAGGCGAAAGCCGCCCCGGCCCCGCAAGGCGGCGCGCTCGGCGCGGCGCTGGCGGAAGCCTTCAAGCGCCGCTGACGCCCTTCCCTGCCTTCCTTCTGGAGCCAGTGCGGCGAATTCGAATTCACCGCACTGGTCCCGGATCTTCAGAGACCAACCCATTGTCAGATGGCGAAGCGGATCCGCTTTGCCTGCAAATGCTCTCAAGCGAGGTCGCCGCGTGGCGAACGCCTATCCCAATCCCGACCCCGCGCTCTGGCCGCGCTTCGGCGCTCTTTCGTCCTGGCACCGCCTGTCGCTGCTTCTGCGCGACCGGCGCTATCGCCGCCGCGCCGCCTCGGGCGACGGGATCGAATTGACCGAGGCCAAGCCCATGGCCGCCCCGCCCGGCCCCAGCGACATGGTGCTGCTCGCAACGGTGAAGGACGGCATGGCGACCCTTCCTTCCTTTCTCGCGCATTACCGCGCTCTCGGGTTGCGTCATTTCGCGATCGTGGACGATGGCTCGGCGGACGGCAGCCGCGCCTTTCTGGACGCTCAGGCCGATGTCGCCGTCTTCACCTCCAATGTCGGCTTTCGCCAAGCCGAGGGTGGCCTTCTCTGGCGCGACAGGCTGGTGGAGCGCTTCGGCCGGGGCCGCTGGTACGTCTCGATCGACAGTGACGAATATCTCGTCTTTCCCGGCTGCGAGACGCGCGAGCTTTCCGCCTTCGTGGCCGATCTGGAGCAGGCGGGGCTGAAGCGCGCTCTGGCGCCCATGCTCGATCTCTATCCCGAGGGGCCGATCGGCGCGCTGGAGCCGCCCGAGAACCCCGCCGCCGCGCCGACCGAAATCTGCCCGCTCTTCGACGGGTCGCATTACAGCGTGGACGACGAGAAGTTCTGCACCTCGATCCGGGGCGGACCGCGCAACCGGCTGTTCGGCATCACGATGCGGATGACCAAGTTTCCGCTGGTCTTCGCCGATGACGCGCTCGCCTTCGCCGGCGGCAGCCATCACGGCCCGCTGCCGATCACCCGCAATTTCGCCCCGCCCGACGCGGTGCTGCTGCACCACAAGTTCGCGCCGGGCGCGGTGGAGACCTTCCGCACGATCGCGGAGCGCGGCACGCATTTCAACGGATCGCAGTTCTACAAGACGATCCTGGACAGCGGCGATTTCGGGCCTCAGACGGATTTCCGCTATGAGGGCTCGGTGCGCTTCAGCGGCTCGGAAGACCTCGTCCGGCGCGGCTTCATGCGCGATATCCGAAACTGATAGGGCGGCCCGAAGGCCGCCCCCCTCAATCTTGAAGTTGGCCGTCAGGCCGCGAAGACGACCAGTAGGTCCTTGGCGTCGATCTGGTCGCCCGAGCGCACGTGCACGAGCGAGACCGTACCGTCGCGCTCGGCATGGAGCGCCGTTTCCATCTTCATCGCCTCGATGGAGAGGAGAATGTCCCCGGCCTTCACCACTTGGCCCGCCTGCACCGCGAGCGTCGAGACGACGCCGGGCATGGGCGCCGCGACATGGGCGGGATTGCCGGCCTCGGCTTTGGGGCGCGAGGCTCCGGCGCCGCCGGCCTTGGAGCGATCGGGCACCTTCACCCGGCGCGGCTGGCCGTTCAGCTCGAAGAAGACCGTGCGCCGGCCCTTCTCGTCCGTGTCGGCCGTGCCGAGGCACCGGATCACCAGCGTCTTGCCGGGTTCGAGATCGACCAGGATCTCCTCTTCCGTGCCGATGCCGTAGAAATAGTTCGGCGTCGGCAGGGTCGAGACCGGGCCGTAGGTGTCGGCGGCAACAGCGAAGTCGGTGAAGACCTTGGGATACATGAGATAGGAGGCGAACTCTTGGGTCGTCACCTTGCGGCCGAGCTTCTCCTCGATCTTGGCGCGCTCGGCGGCGAGATCGGCCTCAGGGATCAGCGAGCCGGGGCGCACGTCGACCGGCGCCTCGCCCTTCAGGGCCTTGCGCTGCAGCCCTTCCGGCCAGCCGCCGGGGGGCTGGCCGAGATCGCCATGCAGCATGGCGACGACGGAATCAGGGAAGGCGATGTCGCGCGCGGGGTTCTCGACATCGGCGACTGTCAGGTCCTGCGCCACCATCATCAGCGCCATGTCGCCCACGACCTTGGACGAGGGCGTGACCTTCACGATGTCGCCGAACATGGCGTTGGCGTCGGCATAGGCCTGCGCCACCTCGTGCCAGCGCGTCTCGAGACCCAGCGAGCGCGCCTGTTCTTTCAGGTTGGTGAACTGGCCGCCCGGCATCTCGTGGAGATAGACTTCCGAGGCCGGCCCCTTCAGGTCGCTCTCGAAAGCGGCATACTGGTTGCGCACGGCTTCCCAGTAGAAGCTGATGCGGCGGATGGCTTCCTGGTCGAGGCCGGGATCGCGCTCCGAGCCGCGCAGCGCCTCGTTGAGCGAGCCGAGGCAGGCCTGCGAGGTGTTGCCCGACAGCGCGTCCATCGCCGCGTCCACCGCGTCGACGCCCGCTTCCACGGCGGCGAGGATCGTGGCCGCCGCGATGCCGGACGTGTCATGCGTGTGGAAATGGATGGGAATCCCCACCTCTTCCTTCAGCGCCTTGACCAGAACCCGCGCCGCCTGCGGCTTCAAGAGGCCCGCCATGTCCTTGAGGCCGAGAATATGGGCGCCGGCGCGCTCCATCTCCTTGGCGAGCGAGACGTAGTATTTGAGATCGTATTTCGAGCGCGCGGGGTCGAACAGGTCGCCCGTGTAGCAGATCGCGCCCTCGCAGAGCTTGCCGGACTCCAGCACCGCGTCGATCGAAACGCGCATGTTCTCCACCCAGTTCAGGCAGTCGAAGACGCGGAACAGATCGACGCCGCCGCTCGCAGCCTCCTGCACGAACTGCTTCACGACATTGTCGGGATAGTTGGTGTAGCCGACGCCGTTGGAGCCGCGCAGCAGCATCTGGAGAAGGATGTTGGGCGCCTTTTCGCGGATGGCGACCAAGCGCTCCCAAGGGTCTTCGGTCAGGAACCGCATGGCGACGTCGAAGGTCGCCCCGCCCCAGCACTCAAGGCTCAGAAGCTGCGGCAGCGCTCTCGCATAGGCCTCAGTGATGCCCACGATGTCATGCGTGCGCACGCGCGTGGCAAGCAGCGACTGATGCCCGTCGCGCATCGTCGTGTCGGTGACGAGAACCTGACGCTGGGCCAGCATCCAGTCGGCAAAGCCCTTGGCGCCCAGTTCTTCCAGCTTCTGGCGCGTGCCGGGCCGGATGTCGCCTCGGAAGGTCGGGGCGACGGGCAGGCGCGCGTCGGCTGCCGGGCGCGGGCGGCTCTTGGTCTCGGGATGGCCGTTGACGGTCACATCGGCGAGATAGGTCAGGAGCTTGGTCGCGCGGTCACGCCGCTTCACCTGCGCGAAGAGCTCCGGCGTCGTGTCGATGAAGCGCGTCGTGTAGGAATTGTCGGCGAAGGCCGGGTGCGTGATGATCGCTTCGAGGAAGGTGAGGTTCGTCGCCACGCCCCGGATGCGGAACTCGCGAAGCGCGCGGTGCATGCGCGCGATAGCCTCCCCCGGCGTCGGCGCCCAGGCCGTCACCTTTTCCAGAAGCGGATCGTAGAAGCGCGTGATGATGGCGCCGGAATAGGCCGTGCCGCCGTCGAGCCGGATGCCGAAGCCCGTCGCGCCGCGATAGGCGGTGATGCGACCGTAATCGGGGATGAAGTTGTGCTCGGGGTCCTCGGTCGTGATGCGGCACTGGAGGGCGTGGCCGTTGAGGCGGATGTCCTTCTGCGCAGGCACGCCCGATTCCGGCGTGCCGATCGCGGCGCCGTCGAGAATGTGGATCTGCGCCTTGACGATGTCGATGCCGGTGACGACCTCGGTCACCGTGTGCTCGACCTGAATGCGCGGATTGACCTCGATGAAGTAGAAGGCGCCGGTGTCGGCGTCCATCAGGAACTCCACCGTGCCGGCGCCGACATAGTCGGTCGCGGAGCAGATGGTGCGGGCATAGGCGGCGAGCTCGCGCCGCCGAGCGTCGTCGAGATAGGGCGCGGGCGCGCGCTCCACGACCTTCTGGTTGCGGCGCTGGATCGAGCAGTCGCGCTCGAACAGATCGACCACGTTGTCATGCGTGTCACCGAGGATCTGCACCTCGACATGCCGGGCGCGCTCGACGAGCTTTTCGAGATAGACCTCGTCCTTGCCGAAGGCGGCCTTGGCCTCGCGCTTGGCCTCCAGCACCTCGCGCGCCAGATCCTTGGCCTCGCGGATGGCGCGCATGCCGCGCCCGCCGCCGCCCCAGGACGCCTTGAGCATCACGGGATAGCCGATCTCCTCGGCAAGGCGCGCCACCTCCGCCATATCGTCGGGCAGCGGGTCAGTGGCCGGCACGACGGGCACGCCGACTTCGATGGCGAGATTGCGCGCGGCGACCTTGTTGCCAAGCCGGCGCATGGTCTCGGGGCTGGGGCCAATGAAGGTGATGCCGTTCTCGCGGCAGGCGTCGGCGAATTCAGGGCTTTCCGACAGGAGGCCGTAGCCTGGATGGATCGCGTCGGCGCCAGACAGCTTGGCGACGCGGATCACCTCCTCGATCGACAGATAGCTCTCGATCGGCCCGAGATCACGCGGCAGATGCGGCCCTCGGCCGACCTGATAGCTCTCGTCGGCCTTGAAGCGGTGAAGGGCGTATTTGTCCTCCTCCGCCCAGATCGCAACGGTCTTTAGACCCAGCTCGTTCGCCGCCCGGAACACCCGGATCGCGATCTCCGACCGGTTCGCCACGAGAATCTTCGCTATCGCCAACTGTCCACTCCCCAACGCGACGCAATGGATGGGGAGCTAACGCCAAGTGCCATCGGGTTGCAATGCAACAGAGAGACCTCAGCGCACTCCAGCGGCAAATTCTCGCCTTGAATCGGCTCGATCGGGCCCAACGCCGCCACCCCTGAGCGCCAAAGCGACGCTCGCGCTTCGCCGCCCGGTGCCCCTCTTCAAGCTAGCGAAACCGCCAGCTGCGCTCCAGAACCTCGATCTTGTAGCCGTCGGGGTCTTCGATGAAGAAGAAGCGCGCGGTGTGTCCGTCCGGGGTCGCCAGGGTTTTGATGTCCTTGGGCTCGAGGCCGATTTCGGCCAGCCGCGCATGCTCGCCCTCCAGCACTTCGACCGACACGGCGAGATGTCCGTAGCCGTTGCCGAGATCGTAGGGGGCCGACTGGTCCTTGTTGACGGTCAGTTCCAGCTCGAAATCGCTCTCGCCGTTCTTCAGGTAAATCAGCGTGAAAGCGTCGAAGTCGATTCGCTCCGCGATCTCGAGACCGAAGGCGGCCTTATAGAACGCCACGGAGCGCGCTTCATCGCGCACGCGGATCATGGAATGAATGAGCTTGGCCACGTTTGTGCGATCCTGACTGAGACTACGGCCCGGGCTCTGCGAGCCGCGCCTTGACGATGGCGAAGAGAGTAAGGCGCGGTGGCGCCGCCGCCAGTGTCCAGCCCGGAACGAACTCTCCGGGCCGGTTGGCCGGCTCGTCTGCGCTCATATCGCCGCGAATGAGCATCTTCTCCCATTCATAGGCGGTCCGCGAAACTCGGCCGAAGTCGTCGGCCTCCCCTCTTGTTCGGCGGCGCGGAAGCGTTCACATGCCGCTCATGACGCAAGCGGACCTTTCGATCGAGATCGCCATTGTCGGCGGCGGCCCTGCAGGCCTAGCGGCGGCAGAACTTCTTGCCGCGCGTGGGCGGCGCGTGGCGGTCTTCGACGCCATGCCGACCTTCGGTCGCAAGTTTCTCCTGGCCGGCAAGTCCGGGCTGAACCTCACCCATTCCGAACCCTATGAGCGCTTCGCGACACGCTTCGGCGCGGCGAGCGAACATCTGGCGCCGCCGCTGGCCGCGTTCGCGCCGGAGGCCGTGCGCGAATGGGCCGAGGCGCTGGGTTCGCCGACCTTCGTCGGTTCCTCGGGCCGAGTTTTCCCGACCGCGATGAAGGCCTCCCCCCTCCTGCGCGCCTGGCTCCGGCGCATCAGTGAGGCCGGCGCTACCTTCCGTCCCCGCCATCGCTGGCTCGGTTTCGATGGGGCGAACCTACGCTTCGCGACCCCGGAAGGAGAACTCACCGTCGCGCCGAAGGCGACGCTTCTGGCGCTTGGCGGGGCGAGCTGGCCCCGGCTCGGTTCGGACGGCGCCTGGGTGTCGCTTCTCCAGGAGATCGGTGCAGACATCGCGCCGTTGCGCCCCGCCAATTGCGGCTTCGACGTGGGCTGGAGCGAAAGCCTCGTGGAGCGTTTCGCTGGCGCGCCGGTCAAGGCGGTGGTGGCCCGCTCGGCCGCCGGCAGCTTTCAGGGCGAGTTCGTCCTGACGCGCACCGGCGTCGAAGGCAGCCTGATCTACGCCCATGCCAGCGCCTTGCGGGATGCGATCGAGCGCGACGGCTCGGCCCTGCTCCATCTCGACCTCGCCCCCGGCCGCGCGGAAGGGCACTTGCTCGCCGCCCTCGCGCGCCAGCCGGCCAAGGCGAGCCTTTCCACCCGCCTGCGCAAGGCGGCAGGTCTCGATCCCGTAAAATCGGCCTTGCTGCGCGAGGTCGCGAGCGAGGAGGACCGGCGCGACCCGGCGCGGCTCGCCGCTGCCATCAAGTCCCTCCCGCTGCGCTTGAAGGCGCCCCGTCCCACCGCGGAGGCGATCTCGACGGCCGGCGGGCTGGCCCTGTCGGAGTTCGACGCGCATTTCATGCTGGCCCGCCGCCCCGGCCTGTTCGCGGCCGGCGAGATGTTGGACTGGGAAGCGCCGACCGGCGGCTATCTCCTCACCGCCTGCCTTGCCACCGGGCGGGCCGCCGCTCTCGGCATCGACCGCTGGCTCGGCGGCGCGGCCATGGGTTGAGAGCACCGCGCGGCCCCATGGGGAGCCAAGCGCGTTAGTCCCGTGCGACCGCCATCAGGCCACAGCCGAAAGACCGACGACGCGAACCTCGCCGACCTCGATCCCCTCCCAGTTGCGCAGCGCGGTCAGGGACTGTTCGCCGTAGACCTCGGACAAGGTCGGATCGCTGTCCGAGAACAGCTGCGCCAGACAGGCCGCCACAGTGGCTTCCGCCGCCCGCGTCGTGCCATCCTCCGCCTTCAAGGCCAGTCCGACGCCAAGCTCGGGGACCGCGCCGCAGAAGACGCCCTCCGCGCCCGTCTTGGCGAAGACCCGGCCGGGCGCGGCCTCCATGAGGCGAGCGCAGGCGCGCTTCGTGCCCGACATCATCCAGGGCTCGGCCATGCAGGCCGCGATCAGGCGGCGCCCGGCCTCGGCCCGCGTCGGGGCCAGGCCGGTGCCGTCGACAAGACGCGCGAAGCCGGCGGCGAAGGCGCGCAGCGGGGCGGCGAAGGTCGGGATGGAACAGCCGTCGATGCCCATCGGCAGGTCGCCCGCCGGTAGACCCGTGAGATCGCCCATGACCTCGCGCACGCGCCGCTGCACGGGATGCTCCGCCCCGACATAGGCCTTAGGGTCTTCGCCGAGATGGGCGGCCGTGCAGAGAAAGCCGGCATGCTTGCCCGAGCAGTTGTTGTGAAGCTGCGTCGGCCCGGCCCCGCCGCGCGCCATCTCGCGCGAGACGGCGGGGTCGAAGGGCCAATGGCAGCCGCATTCGAGATCGCTCTCGCCGAGACCGGCGCGGGACAGGATATCCGATGCCAGAGCCACATGCCCCGCCTCGCCCGAGTGCGAGGCGCAGCAGAGCGAGAGTTCACGATCGCCCAAGCCGAACCGATCGGCCGCGCCGCTTTCGATCAGCGGGATGGCCTGGAAGACCTTCACCGCCGATCGCGGAAACACGAAGCGGTCCACATCGCCCGCTGCGATCACGTCCCGCCCTTCGGCGTCGACCACAGACAAGATGACGCGATGGCGGCTCTCGACCAGACCGCCCCTTGTCACTTCGACCGCGAGTTCCCGCATCCCAGCCCTCTTCCCATGTTCGCGCCGGCCTCGAAAAAAGAAAGGCACCGGCGACTTATCGATTGTGCGGCAGGGCGGACCCATATGCGAATGGCACCCCTCGGATCAGTTGGTTCGAAGGGTGCCGACTTCGCCCCATGCCGGGGGCGCCACACACCCCCTGTCGTCCCGGTCCGCCCTTACCATGCCGAACCCCTGCCCTGCCACCGAAGCCGAGCCATGCCCGTCCTGCGATTCCTCCTGATCGGCTTCGCGCTGGTCTATCTCCTTCCCACCGCGCTCGCCGCCGTCCTCTGGTGGAGCGGCAACCATCCCGCCTCCTATCGCGACGCGGACTGGACCTCGGCCGCGCTTCTACCAAAACCCGATGCCAGCCCAGAGGCGGCGGTCTATGTGCTCGCGGCCCGCACCGGCGGGCTGAAAGGCGCGCTCTCCGAACATTCCTGGATCGTGACCAAGGCGCGGGACGCCGGGCGCTACGAGCGCTACGACAAGGTTGGCTGGGGCGCCCCCATTCGCCGGAACGCCTATGCCGCCGATGGCCGCTGGTACTCCAACGAGCCGCGCCTCGTTGCGACACTGAAGGGCGAGGCAGCGGAGCGCGCCCTTCCGGACATCGAAGAGGCCATCGCGAGCTACCCCTTCGCGGCGCAGGGCGGCTATCGCCTCTTCCCCGGGCCGAACTCCAACAGTTTCATTGCCTATGTCCTGCGCGAAGTGCCGGCGCTCGGTGCCGTGCTGCCGCCGGCTGCGGTCGGGCGGGACTATCCGACCGACGGACATCTCCTGCGCCTCGACACGGAGGCTGGCGAATTCCAGGCGTCCCTGTTCGGCTATGCCGGCGTGGCGGTCGGCCTTCGGAGCGGGTTCGAACTCAATCTCCTGGGGCTGGTCGCGGGCGTCGATCCGTTCCGCTGGCAGATCAAGATCCCCGCCTTCGGCGCCTATTCCTTCTCTTCGGGCCGTGTTTGAGCATCAAGCATCGGCTCGGCGCATTTGCACGCTGGCGCAATTTTGCTAGCGAGCATGGGTACATGATGCTCACTCTGGGGGAAGCGGATGTTTCTGAGCTGCGGCGATGCCTTGTTCGACCTATTTGCCGGCGGCGAGGAAGCGGATGTCGCCTCCATCGCCCTGTCCGGCCGCATCGGCGGCTCGCCGCTGAACGTGGCTTTGGGCCTGGCACGGCTCGGCCATTCCACCGCCTATTTCACCAAGGTCTCGGGTGATCCGTTCGGCCGGCGTATCCGCGCCTTCATGGAGCGCGAGGGGATCGACCAGCAGTTTCTGATCGACACGGACCGCAACACGACGCTCGCCATGGTGTCGCTGTCGAGCGCCGGCACGCCGCGCTACGACTTCTATATCGAGGGCACGGCCGACCGCTCCATCGAGCCGAACGAGGTCCCCTCCGCCTTTCCTGAGGCACTGGAGGCCATCCACTTCGCCTCCTATTCGACGGTGACGGAGCCGACGGCCAGCGCCCTGTCGCGCCTCGCCGCGCAGGAGCATTCCCGGCGCTTCATTTCCTACGATCCCAACATTCGCGCCAGCATCGAGCCCGATCTCGACATTTGGCGCTCGCGCATCGGCGCCACCGTTCCGCTCGCCTCGCTGGTCAAGGCCAGCGAAGAGGATCTCGAACAGGTTTATCCCGGCCGCACGGTGGAGTCGGTGCTGGCCGACTGGATTTCGGCGGGTGCCGCGCTCGCCGTCGTCACGCTCGGCGAGCATGGCGCGATTGCCGCGACGCGTTCCGGCGTCAGCATCCGCGTGCAGGGCCGCTCCATCACCGTGGCCGACACGGTGGGCGCAGGCGACACGTTCCAGGCGGCTCTGCTGGCCGGGCTGAAGGAAGCCGGGTATCTCAGCGCGGAAGCCGCCGGGTCGCTGAACGAGGAAGCGCTGGGCGATCTCCTCGGCTTCGCCGTGCGCGCCGCCGCCATCACCTGCTCGCGCCGCGGCGCCGACCTGCCCAGGCGCGCCGATCTCGACCTGCCTCCCCTCGCCTGACGGGCCCACCTCCCGCATTCGCAAAAAGGCCGCGTGGTTCGCCCACGCGGCCTTTTCCGTTGTGTGACTTCTGGCATCAACAAAAAACCCGCCGCGACTTGCGTCGCAGCGGGCTGGATAGAGGAGCCGGCTTCCGAGGATGCCGGTCCGCCGCTTCTTAGTTGAAGCGGAACGAAGCCTTGGCCCACACGGTGTGGAAGTCCAGATCGCTCGACGAGTTGGCGTTGAACGAGGTCTGGGTGATGCCGTTGGTGTAGGTGATCTTCGTGTCGGTCTCGCCGAGGTTGGTGTAGAGGTACTCGAGGCCGAGCGAGAGGTTCGGCGTGACGAGGTAGTCGACACCGGCGCCGACGGCGTAGCCGACGTCGTCCGAGTTGCTGTTGACGGTCGGCACGAAGCCGTTCGTCGCGCGCAGCGTGCCCGGAGCGAAGTACTTCGTCTCGGTGTCGGCATAGGCGAGACCGCCCGTGGCGTACACGGCGAAGCGGTCAGCGGTGACGCCGAGCTTGGCGCGGACCGTGCCGACGAAGTTGATGTCGTTGGTCAGGCCGAACGAGTCGACGACGCCCGGAGCCGACGTGATCGTGTAGGTCGAGGTCGACGACGCGTCGATGTAGTTGATGTCGGCGACGGCGCCCACCAGGAAGTTGTTGATCTGGTAGTCGTAGCCGATGTGCACGCCGCCGATGAAGGCTGCGTCGTCGCTGTTGTCCGAGCCGCCCGAGAAAGCGGTCGTCGAGAACACGCCGGTGCCGGGGGTGTAGCGAACGTCGCCGGCGTCACGGTTGAAGGCCACACCGGCCTGACCACCGATGTAGAAGCCGGTCCAGCTGTAAGCCGGAGCGAGGGCGACAACCGGAGCCGCGGGCTCTTCGTACACGACGTCGGCGGCGAGAGCCGGCGAGACGAAAGCGGCCGAAGCGAGAAGAAGGGCAAAGCGTTTCATGTTCGATACTCCACTGTCGCCGGGGCGACGTTAGTGCTGCCGAGCCTTCTGGCCCGGAAGTTTTGACCCGATTGCCTCGGGGTTGCGATGATTTATGGTTCGACACCGTGCCCGAACAATGGCACCAATTTCGATACCGACCGCTGTGTGGCAGGTGGGCAACATGGCCTCAGACCGTCATCAGCGTTCGGTAAGAGAAATACCGCGACTATCTTAAGCCTTGCTTAACTCAGCCGGATCGCCCCATTCCGGTCAAACCTCTGACACAGAAAGGCTTTCCGCTGATTTTGGGAGGCCGATCACGCTTGGCGGCAGATGTAATGAAGAGTTGAAGCTCGCAATTGCGAAAGAGAGCGGGATTCTAAAATCGGCGGCTTGCCCGAAGCCGATTTCGGTCCCTTCGCCCGTCGCGTCGGCTAGACGCTAGGCGCGACGAAGACCCTGTTTGCCCCGATCACGCCCGAATCCTGCCACGATGTCGAGGCGGTCAGGAGGCCTGCTTGGCCTCGCGCCCCGATTCCACACAGGCGCTGCACAAGCCGCGCATCTCGACCGCGGCATCCCGCAGTGCAAAACCTTCGCGCCGGGCCAGATTGGCCAGCGCCTCGTCCAGGGCCGGGTCCGTCGCCTCGCTGACGCGCCCGCAGGCCTGACAGATCGAGAAGACCGCCGCGTGGTGATGGTCGCCATGATGGTGGTTGCAGGCGACAAAGGCGTTGAGACTCTCGAGCCGGTGCACGAGATGCCGGTCCGACAAGGAGCGCAAGGCGCGGTAGACCTGAAGCGGCGCTTTCAACCCATCGCCGCGCAGCCGGTCGAGGATCTGATAGGCGGTCTGGGGACCGCAATCCTCCCGCAGCACGGTAAGGACCAGGGTCTCGTTGCGGGTCAGGCGATGTTCGTCTTTCATGCCAGGACCGGCTCCCTCGACTTCGAAGGACGGACGCCGACCGCCTAGTCCCCGAACCTGAAAAGGCGGAGGGACGCATCGTCCCCCCGCCCCTGCAGGTAGCGGTCCGCCCGCGCGAGTACAAGCACTTGCGGCGCAAGCCGCTCGAAAGCCGGAACAAAAGCCCGACGGGTCGATCGGCCGGCTGTCGCCCGCGCGCAGATGTCGTCGCGGGTCCTTAGGCGTAGGCGTCCATGACCTCGGCCAGGAGCTTAAGAGCGTCCTCGCGCGAGCGCTGGAAGGAGTTGCGGCCGATGATCGAGCCGTTGCCGCCGCCTTCGCGAATGGCGCGAACTTCGTCCATCAGCTCGTCCGTGTTCTTGGCGGCCCCGCCGGAGAAGACCACGATACGCTTGCCGGCGAAGGAGGCCTGCATGATGTGTCGCACGCGATCGGCGGCGGTCGCGATCGGGATGGCGTTCTTTTCGTAGGTCGACTTGGCCTCGGCCAGATCGACATTGTCGGACGGCAGCTTGACCTTGATGATCGTGGCACCGAGCAGCGCGGCCATGTGAGCGGCATAGGCGATGATGTCGACGCCGGTCTCGCCGGCCTTCGACACCTTGCCGCCCCGCGGATAGGACCAGACCACCGTCATCAGCCCGCGCGACTTGGCCTGCAGGGTGATCTCGCGGAGCTCCTCCATCATGCCGTAGGATTCGTCGGCGCCGGGATAGATGGTGAAGCCGACGCCGACGCAGCCGAGCCGCAGCGCGTCCTCGACCGTGCCGGTCAGCGCCTGGTCCTGCTTGGTCACCAGCGAGTTGCCGCTGTTGAGCTTGAGGATCAGCGGCACCTCGCCGGCGAACGTGTCGGCGCCCTGCTCCAGGAGGCCGAGCGGCGCGGCATAGCCCGAAACGCCTGACTCGATCGCGAGCTGGTAGAGATAATGCGGGTCGTAGGCAGCCGGGTTGGGCGCGAAGGAGCGCGCGGGACCGTGCTCGAAGCCCTGATCGACGGGCAGGATCACCACACGACCGGTGCCGGCAAGACGTCCATGCATGAGCAGACGGGACAGATTGGACTTCAGGCCCGGCGTTTCGCCCTCGTACCAGGACAGGATCTTGCGGACGGTGTCGGTTCTCAGCATCGATTTCCCCATTTTCCTTCCGGTCCGCGCGTTCGCCGGCGGCCTGAGACAGCCTTTTGCCGGCTGGGGCGAAGGGCGTAAAGATCGTCCGAGAGAGTGCAAGGTATTAAAATCGTTTGAAATTTTGGAGCTGAGGTTCAAATTCGTTGCAACTGGTTAACGCGTCCCGCGTTTCTCCCCGGACGTGACGGAGAAGACGCTCATGCAAGGGCAGACGAAGTTTCCCGCCGGCTTCGGATGCGACCCGACGCTGCTCAGCGGCGGCGAACTCAAGCTCGGCCGCACGAACGGCAGGGCCGACCTGGCATCACTAGGCGCGGCCTTTCCTGTCTCTGCCACCCGGCCTCTGAGGAGTCACCGGCCCTTGCCCAGCCGTTTGGCGGAGATCGAATCGCAACAGCCGCAGGTGAACTATGGCCGCTCCATGTCGGCCCTCTGGCCCTCCGCCGCGCTCGGTATAGCGTTGGCCTCGAGCCTGTATTTCCTGAATTATTTCTGACAGCGCGTCGCGAGAGAGGTCTCGCGTTCCCGCGGGCGCTTCAGACAGAGAACATGAAAAAGGCGGGCCAAGCCCGCCTTTTCCTTTGATCCATTTTGACCGCACCGGTCGGAACGATCAGTCCCGGTAGTAGCCGGCGAGACGGTCGGTGCGGCCCAGGACGCCGCCGACGGCGCCGACGACGAGACCGAGCAGCAGGCCGATGAAAGCGACGAAGGCCGTGGTGGAGGCCGTGTCGGCCGCTTCCGCTGCCGCCTGGCGCGCCTGTGCCATCGCCTGATCGTACTGGCCCTGGAACTGGTTCAGGCGCTGTTCGGCTTCCTGCTGGCTGATGCCGGCCTGCGAGGAAATGGCGTTCACTGCGGACTGGCGCTGCTCCGGCGTCGCGTCGCGGCCAAGGCCCTTGAAGATTTCAGAGACGGCCGAGCCTAGATCCTGCGTGCCTGCGGCCTGGCGCGCGTTGTCGGCGGCCTGGTTGGCTTCCGTCTGCGCGGTGTTGGCGGCCTGATCGGCCTGCTGCTGACCGCGTGCCAGAAGCTGGCGGGCCTGATCGCGAAGCTGCGGCGGTAACGAGTCGATGGAGTTCGGCACAACCGACTGCGCGGCAGAGCCGAGCGTCGAGATCGTCGAGCCCAGCGCGCCGAAGGCGTTGGACACCAACGCCGAGACGCCGCTCGTCAGAAGATAGATGACCACGAGCGTCGAGGTCGCCCAGGTCGTAATGCCGTGAAGCGCCGAGTCGCGACGCGTGGTGGTGCCGGCGAAGCGGGCCGCCGCATAGCCGCCGACCAAGGTCGCAATCAGAACCGTCAGCGCGGTCCAAAGGCCACCGGCCGAGGAGAAGGTGCTAAGCGAAGGCGACCCGCCTGCCGTCGGGTCGATCGTCGCGAGCCCGATGCCGAGACCGAGCAGCGCCAGCATGATCTGCACGACGAGCGTCAGGATCGTTCCCGCGATGATCGCGCCCCATGAGATACGGCGAGCCCCAAAACCCGCGGCTGCGCCACGATCCACAATATCGACCATTTCCTCACTCCATACTCGCGCGGCGCCTCGGGGGCGCCAGCAAAGGGCGGGCCTTCGTCAAAAGGCTCCATGCAGAGGTAAATGGTCTGGAGCGCCGGGCTTCCAGATGGCGAAGCGCGTTTTTCTTTCCCGACTATCCTATCGCGCCTTCCGCCCGGCCTCTGGCTACCGATCGCGCGCCGCCCTGCCGCAAGCCGGTTGACGCAAAGCCGGCCCCGCTTCAAGCCATGGCCATGCTGCAAGCCGACCGCCCTTCTCCCGGCCCATTTCTGGAACGCGTGCGCGGTCGGATCACCGGCGCCGACCCCGGCCTCGTGCGCCTGCGGATGGCCGCGCGCGTTACCCTGACCATCATCTTCGTCGGCCTGACGCTGGCCGCGCTCCACGGCGTTCTGACGCTGTCGGTCGCCAGCTTCTCGGCCGGCCTGACCCTGGCCTTCCAGAATGCCGTCGCGATAAAGGACCGGACGCTGGCCGCCCGCGCACGGACGCGCCTGTTCTGCGCGCTGGCCGGTCTTGGAACGCTCGGGTTCGCTTCTGTGCTGGGAAACCGGCCCTGGCTGATCGACGGCCTGTTTCTCGCTGTCACGTTCCTCGCCGTCTATGCCCGCAAATGGGGCGTGCGGTGGAACGCGGTCGGCATGTTCGCCTTCATGGCCTGCTTCATTGGCGCTTATTTCCGGCCCGCTCTCGCTGACCTGCCCTCCGTCGCGCTGGCGCTCTGCCTTTCCGGCCTCGTCGCCCATGCCGTGCGAGAGTATCTGCTGCCGGATCGGCCGGCCTTCGACTTCGCGCAGACGCTGCGCGCGGTGGAGGAGCGAATCGGCAGCATGGTGTCGCGCACTCGAGCCGGCAAGCGCGCGGGCTGGCCGCCCGAGGCGCGGCGCGAGGCGATCGCTGCCGAGCAGGCGGTGAAGAATGCCATCGCCGTCGCCGAAGGCCTGCTGCCGGACGACGCCGAAGGCGCGGCGCGCAACACGCTGGCCTCCAAGCTCGCGATCAAGCTGTTCGACCTTCACCTCGCCACGGAAACGACGCTGGCCGCCGCCCTGGAAGAGCGCGAGGGCGATGCTGATTCGAGGGCCCGTCTCGCCTCGGCCCTCGATCGGCTGGCCAAGTCCCGACTCGACCTGCGCGGCATGGCCGGCGGGCTGAGCGCCACCGAGCTCGAAGGACCCGCGCTGGCCCTGCCCAAGGCCATGGGGCCGGCTCACGCTTGGCACAGTGAGCCAGCCTTTCGGCTGGCGTTGCAGGTGACGCTGGCCTGCGCGTTGGCCATGGCGGGTGGGCTCTGGGTGTCGGAGCAGCGCTGGTTCTGGGCGGTGCTGACGGCCTTCCTCGTCTTCGTCAACACGCAGTCGCGCGGCGACGCGGTTCTGCGCAGCGTCGATCGCGCCATTGGAACGGCGGCGGGCATCGTGGTGGGCATGGTGGTGGCGACGCTCCTGCACGGAAGCTTCGTGGCTTCCGTCGGCCTCATCGTGGCCTGCATCTTCGCGGCCTTCTATCTCGTCCAGATCTCCTACGGCGCGCTCACCTTCTTCATGACGGTCGGCCTGTCGCTGGTCTACGGACTTCTGGGCAGCTTCTCGCCCGACCTGCTCCTGCTCCGGCTGAAGGAAACGCTGGTCGGCGCGCTGGCGGGTACGATCGTGTCCTTCTTCGTCTTCCCGCAACGCACGGAGACCATCTCCCGGCGCGCGGTGGATCATTTCCTCGGCGAGCTCGACCGGCTGCTGGAGGTCTTCTCCGAGAATCGGCGCGGCAATGCCTCGGCCTGGAAAGTGCTGGCCGTAACGCGAGCGCTCGACCGGCGCCATCTCGACATCGTGGCCGCCGTGCGGCCGCTGGAAAGCGGCTGGATCTCCGCCCCGCGCCGCCGCCTCGTGCGCTTGGGCCTCCTGCGTCTGGCAGCGCTCGCCTATTGGGGCCATCGGCTCGCCAGCACGGCGGCCGAAGCCGGCGCGCCCGAACGCCCGGCCGACGCGCCGGACCCGCTCGATGAGACGATCGCCCAGTGCAGGGCCGACATCGCGGCCCTGCGTTCGGGCGTCGGGCATTTTTTCCGCCAGACGGGCTCGGTCAACCTGTCGCCGTCCGACGCGCTGACCGATAGAAGAGACCCGGCGGCGCAGGACGCGACCCTTGCCTTGCATGCCCTTCGCCACATCCTTCGTCAGGCGCTGGCCGAGCCGGACGGTGGCGGCAAGGGACCCACGGGCGGCGGATCAAAGAGCCGAGCGGTGGAGCGTTGACGCTCGACAGCGGCTCGACCTTCTGATATGGAAGCCGCCACGATGACGGGAAGACAGCTTCCCGCGGGAGGCGCGGCGTGCACCGCCGTCCCTCCGCGCAACTTTTGAACCCTTGGAAACGGATCATTCTGTGCAGGTACTCGTTCGCGACAACAACGTCGATCAGGCTCTCCGCGCTCTCAAGAAGAAGCTTCAGCGGGAAGGCGTCTTCCGTGAGATGAAGATGCGCAACTTCTACGAGAAGCCCTCGGAGAAGCGCGTTCGCGAGAAGGCCGAGGCGGTTCGTCGCGCTCGCAAGCTGGCTCGCAAGCAGGCTCAGCGCGAAGGCCTCGTGGCCGGCGGCCGCGCCAAGCCGGCCGTTGCCCGCTAATCGCACGGCTCGCGTTTTCTAAGCATATTGAGAGAGGCGACGCGGCAAAGGGCTGCGTCGCCTCTTCCCGTTTGGGAAGGGCCCTGCTCGACGAATGGAGGCGCGACGCTCACTGCTTGCGTTTTGGCTTGCGCCGACCGAGTCGCCAAACGGCATCGTGATTCCGGGCGCCTTGCCATTCGCGCCGGCCTGTGGCCGGGTCCGCACAAGCTTGTTCCCTTATTCTGGCGCGCCGGCCCGAGGCCCTTGTCCGAGCCAGCCACAAGACCATCTCGCTGGATTCGTCCGGCTTTGATCGCCGTGCCTTGAAGGAAGTCGCCGCGTGTTCAATCTCACGAAGACCTGCTGGACGAAAGCCCGTCCCCTCGCCGCCTTCCTCCGTTCGCCGGGCATCCTGCTCGCCGTTTCCGGCCTCGCCCTTTCGGCCTGCCAGACCGGGCCGGCGCTCCAGTCGATCGCGCTCGATCAGGCGCAGGGTTCCTCGCAGAACCTCTCGTCGCTGACCTCGGCGGTGAACGCCGATCCGAGCAATCCCGAAGCCTACAACGTGCGCGGCATCGCCTATGGCCGCTCGGGCGACAACGATCGGGCGATCAAGGATTTCTCGACCGCGATCCAGCTCGATCCAAAGTTCTACCAAGCCTATGCCAACCGAGCGCTGGTGCTGCGCCAGATGAACAAGAATCCGGAAGCGGTGGCGGACTACAACCGCGCGCTCCAGATCAACCCGAACTACGACACGGCCTATATCGGACGCGGCAACATCTACCGCGTCGCCAATCGCAACCGCGAGGCGCTGGTCGATTTCCAGAAGGCGATCGACCTCAACACGACCGATCCGCGCGCCTACCACAATCGCGGCCTTCTTTATCAGCTCGACGGCCAGCATCGGCAGGCGATCGAGGACTTCTCGACCGCGATCTCGATGGACGCCAACGCGCCCGAACCCTATTCCGGCCGTGCCATCTCCTATCTCGCGCTGAACAATGTCGAGGACGCGACGGACGACATCAACCGTGCCATCCAGCTCGACGGCAAGCGCGCCGAGTTCTGGGCCAACCAGGGCCTCGTCCTGGAAGCGCGCGGCGACAAAGCCAAGGCCTATCGCTCCTTCGCGCATGCCGCGCAGCTCGACCCCAACTACCAGCCGGCCAAGGACGGCGTCTCGCGCACGCGCGGCTCGGCCCCCGGCGCCTGACGCCAAAGGCTTCCAACCTCCCCAAAGACCCGACCCGCCGATGCAGCTGCCGCTGCGCTGGCGGGTTTTTCATGAGCCAATCCGGCGACGGTTCGTGACCTCTGTTAATCTTTGTGAACGAAATCTTTCCGCAGCGCGAAACCAGAGAGCGACCTAAGGGGTTGATGCGATATAGTCTTTGTCAGCACGAGTATCGCAGACCATGAAACTCCCCCTCACAGCCGCGCTCGGCGCGCTCGCCCTCGCCGCCTCCATCGCGCCCGCTTCCGCCGGCGCCAAGGTCGGCACCCTCACCTGCCGCAGCCAAGGCACGATCAACCAGATCGTCACGTCCAGCGAGACGGTGCTCTGCACCTACGCCCCGTTCGGCCGTCTCAAGGCGACCGAAACCTATGTCGGGACACTGGACACCTACGGCATCGATCTCGGCATTACGGGGCGCACCCGCATGGTCTGGTCGGTCCTTGCGGGGAGCTTCACCAGTGGAGAGCCGCAGTCACTGGCCGGCCGCTACTACGGCACCAGCATCGACGCCTCCTTCGCCGCGGGCTTCGGCGGCAAGTCGCTGATCGGCGGGCCGGATCGCGGCTTCACGCTGCAGCCGACTAGCCTGCAGATCCAAGAAGGCGTCAACGCGACGGTGGGTGTCGCCCGACTGACGCTGGAAGACGCAGGCTCGGCGGGCGTCGTCTACAAGCCCTGATTCACCAC
>NZ_BBWL01000008.1:0-50788 GCF_001463785.1 Aureimonas sp. AU40 | reverse complement strand
CGTCTACAAGCCCTGATTCACCACAAACGAAAAAGCCCCGCCGCGATCGCTCGCGGCGGGGCTTTTTCGTTTGAAGACGTATTACCTGAGGACGCTGCGGCGGGAGCCGCGCACCGTCAGTGCTTCATCGTGACTTCGTCGCCCTTCAGGACGGCGAAATGCAGAACCACCATGGTGATGATAACGCTGAGAACGCTCATGATGACGCCGGCCCCGACGATGAGACCCATCAACATGCCGATCAGAATGGCGATGATGCCGGCGGTGCCGTATTTCACCAGCCAGAGAAAACCGAGATAGGTCTTCTGATGCTCGCGGTAGTCCATCGGCGCGCTTTTGCCGACCTCGAAACCCGAATGCTCCGCCATGCTTTCCTCCCCCGCGATCGCTCAAAGCTTGTCCCTGAATAGCCAAAAGCGGGAGGCCGGGCAATCGAGCTGACGCATGGATGCGAAAACGGGGCGCCCGAAGACGCCCCGCCATGAGCGATCTTGTGAGGCCGTCGTCAGGCGGCCTGACGCTTCTCGTGCCGGCCTTCCTCGACCTCCTCAATGATCTTCGCCACGAAGGCGTCGAGATCGCCGGGATTGCGCGAGGTGATGAGCGCCTGATCCGTCACCACGGTCTCGTCGTGCCAGCGACCGCCGGCGTTTTCGACATCGGTCTTGATCGACTTGAAGGACGTGACGTCGCGCCCCTTGATGACACCAGCCTCGATCAGAAGCCAGGGAGCATGGCAAATCGCGGCCAGCGTCTTCTTGGAATTGTAGAAATCGCGGATGAAGGAGACCGCCTGCTCTTCGGCGCGCAGCTTGTCAGGGTTGATCTGGCCGCCCGGCAGCACGAGCGCGTCGTAGTCGGACACGCTCACATCCGACAGCACCTTGTCGACCGGCACGCTCTTGCCCCAGTCGGTCTGGTCCCAGCCCTTGATCTCGCCGCTCTTGAGCGAGACCACATGGACGGTAGCACCGGCTGCCTTCAGCTTTTCCAGCGGAACCGTCAGCTCGGACTGCTCGAAACCATCCGTGGCGAGAATCGCGATCTTTGCCTGTTTGATGCTCGGCATGGGAAAATCCTCTTGCGTATTGGCGGCCCTTTCGGGTGCTGCGAAGCGCCGCTCGCGGCGCGGCACCACATGGCCGTTCGGGGAGCTAACGGAGGCGATTCGGGATGGTTCCCCGAAAGCGGCGTAATCGATCGCGCCACAGTCTCACTTGCACGATCGAATAATGCCCTTGCTCAGAACGCGTCCGGCTCGGGCTCGGCGTCGATGGCGGCCATGGCGACGGAGTAGGAAAAGCCCGCGCGCATAAGAGCGGCGATGTCCTTGTCGCGCCGCTCGGCCCGGCCCCTGGTGCGATGCGGCCCAAGGCGGCGGCGCTTCGCCAAGGCCCTGGCCGCTCCCTCCTCGTCCGTCTCGTCGGCTTCCATCACGCTCGCCACCGTCTCGCGATCGACGCCCTTCTCGCTGAGCTTCATCGCGCTGTGGCGGCGCGAGGCGCCGCGCCGGCGAAGGCTGGCGAGCTTGGCCTCGGCGAAGGCGCGATCGTCGAGCAGCTTCAGCTCCACGAAACGCGCGACCGTCTCGTCCACCAGCCCGGCGAAGGCCGAAGCATCCTCGCCGCGCAGCATGGCGCGGCGCGTCACCTTGCGCGCTAGGACGCGCTTCAGATGCGCCGTGCTAGCGGCGTAGCGCTCGAGATAATGGGCGGCGGCTCGAAACAGCCAGTCGGCCGTGATCGGCTTCGGGGGCTTGGGCTCGTCGGTGGGGCTCTGGCGGCGCATGAGCCGATCTATAGGGCCGATGCGGGTCTTCACCAAGGGCATGGCCCGACACGAAAAGGCCGGCGCTCTCGCACCGGCCTTTTCCCATGTTGAATCGACGTCGACTGTCAGGCGGCGCGGGCGTAGCCGCGCTCGATGTGGCCCGTACCTTGCGACCCGAAGCGCTCGCCCAGAAGGCCGACTTCATAGGCCAGCATCGTGGCCTCGGTGCGGGCGCGGTCTAGGCCCGAGACATGCTCTTCGGTGAGGTTGAACAGCGTACCGCCATGGAGGAAGGACGCCTCATAGGCGGCGCGCTGCACCAGCCCGGTTTCGAGGCGCGGGGTGGGCGAGCGTTCGATCATCGTCTCGATGGTGCGCGCGATACGGCTCGGAATGGTGGTCACGGCGCTGGCGACGAAGGCCCAGTCGCGGTCGCGTCGGCCCTTGCCCATTTCCATTCGCAGAAGCTGGTCTGTGGCGAGCGCGGCATAGGCCGAGAGCGGCGAAAAGCGCACCGGGATCAACGCCCGGTCGGCAAGGCGGGCGCCGGCGCGCAGGAGATCGGCATTGTCGCCGGCATCGATGATGGCGACCTCGCCCCGACGGCGCGCAGCGCGTACCAGACGCTCCAGCGCCATTTCGTCGTCGGCCACCTCGACCGTACAGCGCTCTGGGCGACCGGGCTTGGTGCCCCATTCCACCAAGTCCTTGTCGCGCGCCGCGTCGATGAGCACGACGGGAATGTCCGCCGCCGAAGCGACGCCCGCGAGCGCCAAGGCCAGGGTGGAGGAACCGGAGGTCTTGAGAGATCCGATGGACAGAACGGGGATCATGGCATGCCTTTTCACAAGGCGCGCAAAAGCTCTGCCGCACGGGAGCTGTGGCGTCGCGCTGGGTTGAAACAATCTGTCTGAGGATATGGCCGGCGGGAGGAACCGGCCGTTAAGCTCCTCGCAGGATTGATTAAAGTGCGGTGAGGGTTAACGAGGTGTTAACGCCGCCCGGCGCCGCCGCCCTGCGGCTGACCCAGGGCTTGCAGGGGCGCCGGGGCGTATGCCATGCGACAGGTTCAGGGCCGAGCGGGCCGATTTTGGCGGGAAAGGTGACAAGTCTCATGAGCGCGAACGGGCTTCTCGTGGCTGTTCCGGCCGATGTCAGGGAGTTCGAGAACTATTCCTGGCACGCCAGCCCCAGCACCTATCTCGCGGCGATCCGGGACGTGGCCGGCGCGCTGCCAGTGATCGTGCCGGCGCTGGCCGACGAGAGCGATCTCGACATCCTGTTCGAGCGGATCGACGGCGTGCTCGTCACCGGGTCTGTCTCCAACGTCCATCCCGCGCTCTACGGCGTCGAGCCCAGCCCGGCCCACGAGCCCTTCGACCCCGCGCGCGACCGGCTGTCGCTCGCCATGATCCGCAAGGCGATCGAAGGCGGCGTGCCGCTTCTGGCGATCTGCCGGGGACATCAGGAGCTGAACGTGGCGCTAGGCGGATCGCTCGCCACCGAGATCCAAGATGCGGCCGGGCGGATGGACCATCGCGCGCCGTCCCATCCCGAGCAGAGCGGGCGCTTCGCCCTACGCCATCCCGTCAGCCCCGAGCCGGGCGGCCGGCTGGCGGGGCTCGTGGGCACGGCGCCCTTCGCCGTCAATTCGCTGCACCGGCAGGCAATCGACCGGCTGGCCGAAGGACTGGCGGTCGAGGCGCGGGCCGAGGACGGAACGATCGAGGCCGTGTCGGTGCCCGGCGCCGCGAGCTTCGCGCTCGGCGTTCAGTGGCACCCGGAATATTGGGCAATGAGCGACGCGCCTTCGCGCGCCATTTTCGAAGCCTTCGCCAATGCCTGCGCCGCGCGCCGCGACGCCCGGCGGCGCTGAATCAGGGCAGCGAGGCCAGGAGCAGCCCGAAGCCGAGAACGACCAGAAGCAGCGCGCCGGCCAGTTCCAGAGCGGCGCGCAAGGGGCGCAGGCGCGACGCGCCCTGGCCGAGGCGCAAAACCACGTCCTTCGCCAGGACCGCGAGCGTGGCGAGCGCCGACACGGTGATCGCCGTGCCCAGCGCCATGGCGGCGACCGACAGAGCGCCGCTGCCGTAGAGGCCGTTGAGCAACGCGAAGGTCAGCACCACGATCGCGCCCGAGCAGGGGCGCAGGCCGATCGCCACCACGGCGACCAGACCCGAGCGCCAGGAAAAGCCGGCTGCACTGAGCTCAGCCGGGGC
Organism: Aureimonas sp. AU40; assembly: GCF_001463785.1. NCBI lineage: Bacteria > Pseudomonadati > Pseudomonadota > Alphaproteobacteria > Hyphomicrobiales > Aurantimonadaceae > Aureimonas > Aureimonas sp. AU40. The sequence goes on along the minus strand of NZ_BBWL01000008.1, from coordinate 46,799 downwards.
CAGGATATGAGGCCGGCCGCAGTCGCAGGCGTCTCCCGCCGCATCGTCGCAGACATCCGCGCCATAGGCGCCCGAGGCTCGCTGCAGGTGCCGGGGCCGGCCCTGGCTGGCATCGGAGAAGGTGCCTTGCCCGGCGAAGGCCAGCCCCTCCGTCCCCCGCGCCGTCGGGCGCAAGAAAAGCGCGAGTGACGGCAGGCGGCGCAGAAGCGCCCGTCCCTTTCGAAGAACCAGCCAAAGGCCGATCAGGCCGACCGAAAGATAGGAGGCGAGTTCCAGGCCGAAGGCGACCTTGGTCATCGACATCGACGTGCCGCGCAGCACCACCCAGCCGAAGGCGACGATGAGGCCCGCCGACAGGCCTTGGGCCAGCGCCGAGGCGAAGGACAGTGCGATGCCGCGCTTCAACTCCACCTCGTTGGCGAGCATGTAGGAGGAAATTACCGCCTTGCCGTGGCCCGGCCCGGCTGCATGGAACACGCCGTAGACGAAGGACAGGCCGACCAGCCAGGACAACCCGCCCTGCCCGTCCCTGATGCCAACCAGCGCGTGGCGCAGATCCACGAAGAAGGCGCGCTGGATGCTGAGGATTTCCATGAAGACCCCGGCCAGCGGCCCACTCGGCACGGTGGTCACCTCCGCATTGCCGATGCCGAGCGAGGACTGCGCGAGGGCCGCCCCGCTGAACAGGCAGAGAAGAACCAGCGTGGGACCGGCAAGGCGCAGGGACGAACGCATGGAGGGGCCTTTCGAGGTCGATCGAAGCAGAAGCCAAGCTTGGGGTTCAGCGCGCTCTCAAGGCGCGCAGGTCACGTCGATGCGCGTCGCCAGAAGCTGCGAGAAGTTCACCCCGTCGTCGGGCAGCTTCTGGTCGGGCTTCAGCATGGAGACCGAGTTCATCCATTCCGACGCGTCGGCGTCCGGGTCCGGCCGCGTGAAGCTCTTCTTGCAGGACTTGGGCAGGTCGAGCAGCTGGTAGCTGTTCTCGTCCGCGAAATCGAAGGCGACGAAATAGCTTTCGTCATAGACCGAGAAGGTGACCTTCTGCTTGGTGAGGTCCACCGGCTCGGCCGGCACCATCTCGAAGAACAGCGTCAGCTGTCCATGGTCGAACAAGCCGCGGATCTGATGCGGCGGCTTCAGCTTGATGTCGCGCCCGCCGATCGACACGAACGTGTAGAACTCCCATTCGGCGATGGAGCCAAGAACGGTCTTGCCCACCTCCTCGAGTTCGGGCGGGTCGAGCTTGCCGTTGCCGTTCTTGTCGAAGTCCACCACGACCGAGGAGGAGAAAAGCTCGTCGAAGCGCCAAATGTTGCGCAGCGAGACGAGCTTGCCCTCCTTGTTTCCGACGATCTCCATCTTCGAATCGGCGAAGACATGGGGGTGGGCGCTCGCCAGACCGGTGGCGGAAAGACATAGAGCCAGCGCGCCAGCGCCCGCCCGCACCATCCGTTTGCGATTCATGCCGCAGTCCCCGTTCGATTCGCTTCGTTGGACGGGCAAAGAACGGCCAAATTGGGGACAAGGCAAGCGGGAGCGCCCCGCTCGCCCCGCCTCGCTCCAGCGTTACTGCAGCACCACGACCTGCGCGCCGACATGGACGCGCTCGAACAGGTCCTCCACATCGGCGTTGCGCATGCGGAAGCAGCCGGCGGAGGCCGCCGAGCCGATAGAGTTCGGCGAGTTGGTGCCGTGGATGCGATAGGTGCCCCAGCCCAGATTCATCGCTCGCTTGCCGAGCGGATTGCTGGGGCCCGGGCCGACCGAGACCGGCAGCGTGGGCTTGGCCTCGCGCATGGAGGGCGTCGGCACCCAGATCGGGTTGAGGCGCTTCTTCGACACCCAGCTCGTGCCGAACCACTGCTCGCTCGGCTTGCCCACGGCGATGTCGTATTTCAGCGCCCGCTCGTGGCCGGTGACGAGGAAGAGCTGGCGGGCGCCGGTGAAGACGACGATCGTCCCCGGCTCGTAGTCGCCCAGGAACAGCGTCTCCTGCCGGTCGGCCGCGGGCACGGCGGCAAGAGCCGGCGCGGGGCCGAAGGCGAGGGAAAGGGCGAAAGCGGCGCAAGCGGCAAGTGCGCGAAAGCGGACCATGGACTGACCTCGGATCAAAGCGGCCCCGCCACGACCGAATGGGTCAAGCGGCGGGCTCGCGACCCGGGCAATTCTTTCGAAACCAGGTTGCCAAGAAGTCAACAAACACGCGCGTTCGCGCCGGCAAATGTCGGCGATGGGGAAAAACCGCGTAGATGCCGGCATCGTGCGGCACGAATTCATCGAGAATCGAGACCAGACGCCCGTCGGCGATGTCCTGCCGCACCACGAATTCGGGGATCAGCGCGACGCCGAGGCCGGCGAGGGTCGCGGCACGAACCGTGTAGGGCGAGTTCGCGGAGAAGCGGCCCGAGACGTTGATGGGGATCGGATCGCCTGTCTTGGGGTCGCGGAAGGTCCAGTTGTAGAGCGCCTTGGCGTTGGAATCGATCACCGCCGGCATGCGCGAAATTTCGGTGGGATGGGTGGGCACGCCGTGCTCGCGCAGGAATTCCGGCGTCGCGCAGATGGCGAAGTCGAGCTGGCCGAGCCGGCGCGCGATCATCGACGAATCGGTAAGCCGCGTCATGCGGATAGCGACGTCGAAGCCCTCCTCCACCAGATTGACGAAACTGTCGTTGAGATGAAGGTCGAGCGAGATGTCGGGATGGGCGGCCGAGAACTCCACGAGGCTGAGCCCGAGCTCGGCGTCGCCGAACGTGCGCGCGGCGGTCACGCGGAGCGCGCCCTTCGCCTCGCCGGTCGCCTCGCGCGCTTCCTCGTTCAGGGCCGCCAGATCTGCCAGGATGGTGGAGGCGCGCGCCACGTAGATCTCGCCCGCCGCCGTCAGGGCCACCTGCCGCGTGGTGCGGTTGATCAGGAGAACGCCGAGTTCGTCCTCCAGCTCGCGCACGTATTTCGACAGAAGCGCCTTGGAGCGACCGGTCTTGCGCGCGGCGGCGGAGAAGCCCTCGCTCTCCACCACGGACAAAAAAGCGCGCATCCGGGTCAACGTATCCATCGGCACATGTTCCTTGCCTAAAACCGACCTGTGTTGCCGTCCGACGACACCGGAAGACTGGCTTCCTTAGCAGGTTCGCATCCACCGAAGAGGGTGAATTTTTTGCTTGTCTGAGCCGGCTGGCGGACTTATATCCGCCTCTGCCCAATGTCGCACGTGCCTGTGGGCGTCCCCCGGTCCTTCGAATGCGAATGTCACCGGGTCGGTCACTGGAGTTTAGTCTCCAGGTCGGTTTCGCTGCTGGCGAAATCGTGGACGCCTTGAAGCAACGACGGTGCGGGCCTTTCTGGTCTCTCCCGGTCTCCATCTCCGGGAATACTGCAGAGGCACACCATCCTTGCCTGAAGTGCGGCGGGTTCAAGCCCTCCAAGCCATGGCACAATCCTCCGTTCCTGCGCGGCCTCGCGGCCGTTCGGACCGGTCGTCTGTCGCGTTTCGCGTTCAGTCCATGAGCGGGGTCTCCACCGGCCGCTTGTGGGTTCGACCGCGTGCGCTCCTTGTCAACCCCCGCGGTTTACCGGAGCTATCCCATGGCCACGCAGCGCATCATCGATTTCCTCGCCACCCGACGTCCCACCGGCCCTTGCCTCGTGGTCGATCTCGACGTGGTGGAAGACAATTACCAGGCCTTCCGTCGCGCGCTGCCCGATTCGGCGATCTACTACGCGGTGAAGGCCAACCCGGCGCCCGAGATCCTGCGCCTCCTCGCTTCGCTCGGCTCCAATTTCGACTGCGCCTCCGTGGCGGAGATCGAGATGGCGCTGAACGCCGGCGCGAGCGCGAACCGCATCTCCTACGGCAACACGATTAAGAAGGAGCGCGACGTCGCGGCCGCCCATGCGCTCGGCGTCTCGCTCTTCGCGGTCGACTGCGTGGAAGAGGTCGAGAAGGTCGCCCGCGCCGCCCCCGGCGCGCGCGTCTTCTGCCGCGTGCTGACGGACGGCGCGGGCGCCGAATGGCCGCTGTCGCGCAAGTTCGGCTGCGTGCCGGCCATGGCGGTGGACGTGCTCACCCACGCGCAGGCGCTCGGCCTCGTTGCCACCGGTGTGTCCTTCCATGTCGGCTCGCAGCAGTGCGATACGCAGGCTTGGGACGGCGCGCTGGCGGACGCGGCCTTCGTGTTCAACACGCTGGCCGAGCGCGGCATCACGCTGACCCTCGTCAACATGGGCGGCGGCTTTCCGACGCGCTACCTCAAGGACGTGCCGAGCGCGCAGGCCTATGGCCGCGCCATCTTCGCCAGCCTCTGCCGCCATTTCGGCAACCGCCTGCCCGAGACGATCATCGAGCCGGGTCGGGGCATGGTGGGCGATGCCGGCGTCATCAAGGCCGAGGTCGTGCTCGTGTCGAAGAAGTCGGTGGAAGACGCCAATCGCTGGGTCTTCCTCGACATCGGCAAGTTCGGTGGCCTCGCCGAGACGATGGACGAGGCGATCCGCTATCCCATCGTGACGGCGCGCGACGAGGACCGCAAGGAGCCCTGCGTGCTCGCCGGGCCGACCTGCGATTCGGCCGACGTGCTCTATGAGAAGACCCCCTACCCGCTGCCGATCTCGCTGACGGTGGGTGACGAGGTCCTGATCGAGGGCACGGGCGCCTACACGACCACCTATTCGGCGGTCGCCTTCAACGGCTTCGAGCCGTTGCGCTCCTACGTCATCTGATCGTGATGGCGGCGCCGTAAAAGACGCCGACACCGATTCCAAAAAACCGAGCCCAGCGTCGGTCGCCCTTTCCAGGGCGTCGGCGGTGGTGCCGAACCGATGGCGACGAGGCCGGCCCAGGCCTCGCCTTTTCTTTCGCACGCTTCTGGTCTGGCCGGCGCCCTCAAGCCCCGGCCGGTCGCTTTCGCTCCCGCGCGCGTTGGTCTTCGACTGAGGCGCGAGTTCGTTCGTCTCCCGTTTCGAGGATCGCCCCATGGCCGCGCGTCCCGTTTCCCTGTTCGAACTTCTCCGCGCTCGGCCGGAGGTGCATCTGCGCGCCGAAACGGCAGCGGATCTGACGGCGCGCGAAACCTTGCTGGACGCCGCCATGGGCACCGGGCGCACGCGCAAATCGTCCGAAGCGATCCGGCGCGGCCGCCTGCCCGCCAGCGGCCTGTCGCTGGTGGCGGAGAGCGAGGACGACGCCTTGGTCGGCACGGTTCGCCTGTGGAACATCGCCTCCGGTGTTCGCGACGGCGCGCCCGTCGCCGCGCTTCTGCTCGGCCCGCTGGCGGTCCTGCCTGGTTTCGAAGGATTGGGCATCGGCGCTAGCCTGATGCGCCGCGCCGTGGCGGAGGCAGCCTTTGGCGGCCACAAGGCGATCGTTCTTGTGGGCGATGCGCCCTATTACAGCCGCTTCGGCTTCTGCGCCGAGCACGCCGCCGGCCTCGTCATGCCCGGCCCGTTCGAGCGGCATCGACTGCTGGGGTTGGAACTCGAAAGGGGCGTCCTGCGCCAAGCGGCCGGGCTGATCGTGCCGACGGGTCGGGAGAGCGCGGCCGGCGATCTAGCCGCCGCGGCCTGAGGACGAAGGCTCAGACGCTGCCGGAGTAAAGCAAACCCGCCGAGGCCGGCCTCGGCAGGTTTGGCATTAGACTGCGATGTCGATGACGCCCGCGTCGCCGCTGTCCGAACCGAAGGCGAGAAAGCGGCCCTTCGCGTCCCAGCCGAGCGTTCGCACCACACCCGAACCGCCGCGCCGCAAGAGCGCTTCCTTCGAGTCGGCGATGCGCACGGCGAGGATCATGCCGTCGGCATAACCGATCGCCACGATGTCGTCGGTCGGGTGGCAGGCGACGGCGGTGACCATCGTGTCGCCGCGCGTGCCGAGTTCCAGCGGCGCCTTGTTCATCGGCCCGTCCTTGGCCGAAAAGGGCCAGAGAATTGCAGCCGGAGCGCCGGAGGTGGCTAGGAACTTTCCCTTGGCCGACCAGGACCAGCTCTTCACCTTGGCTGGATAGCCGGTCATGCGCATGTGCTTGCCGTCTTCCAGCCGCCAGCCATGCAGAGCGTTTTCCTGCATCACGGTGACGAGGAAGCGGCCGTCCGGCGAGAAGAAGACGTCGGAATGCGGCCCCTTCCATTCCAGTTCCTGCGGCTTGGCGTCGGTGCCGGCGAAGTAGAGATTGGCGCCGTCATAGCGCGCGGTCGCGAGCCGGAGGCCCTTGGGCGCGAAGGCGACATCCTCCACCGTTCGCGGGTGGGCGAACTCGCGCACCGGCCCCTTGGCCTCGCGCACGAAGGCCGAGCGGCCGGCGGCAAAGCCGAGCGCGCCGCCCGGCCCACCGGCAACGGACGTGACCCACTTGCGCCCGGCGGAGCCGAGCTCGGCTTGGCCGGCATCGGCGAGGATGGACACGACGCGCCCGTCCTCCCCGCCCGTTAGCAGGCGGTTGGAGAACGGGTCGAACCGGGCGGTGACGAGGCCGCCCTTGTGCGCCTCCACCACCCGCTCGCCGCCGGCGGGAAAGCGCACCGTGCCGTCGGACAGGGCGAAGACCGGCGCTTCTCCCAGGAAAAGCGCCGTCTCGACATGATTGTCGAAGCTATAGGGAACGACCTGCGGCATCAGGCGCCGACTGCCTCGCTGGACTTGGCGAGGCACGCCTGGAACTCGCGCTCCAGACGCTTGGCGTCGAGCTCGCGCCCGATGAAGACAAGTCGGCTTTCGCGCGCCTCGCCTTCGCGCCAGGCGCGCTGGTGGTCGCCCTCGATGATCATGTGAACGCCCTGCACGACATAGCGATCGGGATCGCCGGCAAAGGCCATGATGCCCTTGAGGCGCAGGATATTCGGCCCTTCGGTCTGCGTCAGGTTCTGGATCCAGGGGAAGAACTTGCGCTGGTCCACCTCGCCGCCGCGCAGCGAAACCGAAATCACCGTCACGTCGTGGATCGGCGAAGCCTCGCCATGATGATGGTGGTCGTGGTGATCGTGCCCGTGGTCGTGATGCGCATGGTCGTCATGGCCGTGAGCATGGTGGTCGTGACCATGGCTATGGTCGTGATGATGGTGGTCGTGGTCGCAGTCCGGGCCGCAGACATGGTCGTCATGCGCGTGGGCGGCTTCCTCGAGGAATTCCGGATCCTGATCGAGCACGCGCTTCAGGTCGAACGCACCCTGCCCCAGCACGCGGCGCGGGTCGATCGCGGAGCGCTCGGTGCGATGGATCACGGCATGCGGGTTGATGGCGCGAACCGTCGCCTCGACGCGTGCCAGCTCTTCCGGCGTGACGAGGTCGGTCTTGTTGAGAAGCACGACGTCGGCGAAGGCGATCTGGTCCTCGGCCTCGCGCGAATCCTTGAGGCGCAGCGGCAGGTGCTTGGCGTCCACCAGCGCCACCACGGCGTCGAGCCGCGTCTTGGCGCGCACGTCCTCGTCCATGAAGAAGGTCTGAGCCACGGGCACGGGATCGGCGAGGCCCGTCGTCTCCACGATGATCGCGTCGAACCGGCCGGGGCGCTTGGTCAGGTTCTCCACCACGCGCACGAGATCGCCGCGCACGGTGCAACAGATGCAGCCGTTGTTCATCTCGTAGATCTCTTCGTCGGTCTCGACGATGAGATCGTTGTCGATGCCGATCTCGCCGAACTCGTTCACGATCACGGCGTAGCGCTGGCCGTGGTTCTCGGAGAGAATCCGGTTGAGCAGCGTCGTCTTGCCGGAGCCGAGATAGCCGGTGAGAACGGTGACGGGAATCTGGTTTTCGGAGCCGCGAGCAGAGTCGGACATCGGGGTCACTCCATGACAGGTCCGCCCGATATAGTCCCGCCTCGTGGCGATTGCACGAGCCCCGCGCCAAGATCGAAGCGGGCGATGTCACTGAGGAATTCCACGAAGCCCCGCGCCTGATGGTCGGCGATCGCCTCGCCCATCGCGGCCGAGGCCAGCCGGGCGTCGCCCACCGTGCCGACGGGGTTGAGATCCTCCGCCAGCCAGCCGAAGCCGAGCCGGCCATGGGCTCTGAGATGCCGCAGCTCCAGAGCCATCTCGCTCTGGCGCGACGGCTGGTCGGCAACGCTTTGCGCCCGCACGAGGTCCGGCCGGAAGGCCAGCATGAGCGCGGTTTCCACCGCGCCGCCGTGAATGCCGATCGCCCGCTCCAGCTCCGGCACGAGCCCGTCCGGCAGGCCGAATCGCTGCCAGCCGGCGGTGGCGCAGAGAAGGCCGAAGCGCCGGCGAAGATCCAGCGCGGCCAGTTCCATCACCTGCGTGTTGCCGCCATGCGAGGACACGAAGCACATTCGCCGAAAGCCTGCGCGCGCCAGCCCCTCGCCGATGCGCAGCAGCGTTTCCGCGCCCGTGCGCCAGTCCAAGGACAGCGTACCGGGAAAGCTTCCATGCTCGTCCGAAGTGCCGATCCGCTGCACCGGCAGGAATGTGGCGGCGAGCGTTTCGGGCAGGCGCGCCAGAACCCGCTCCACCATGGCGTCGGCGATGATCGCGTCCGTGCCGAGCGGCAGATGCGCCCCGTGCTGCTCGGTCGCGGCCAGTGGCACCACGGCGACGGCGCGCGCCAGGGCGGGGCCCAGCGCCGCAAGATCGGCCGTGGTGTTCTCCTCGTAGCGCTGGGCGAGCGTCGGCATGGCGGCCTTCCCTGACTGAACCTCGCCTCGGGTCTTAAGCCCCTTGGGTTTGGCCTGCAAACCTGCAGCCGGCTTGGGTTTGCGATGGACTATGACAGGGGCTCCGGTCCATGCTGCCCTTTACACCTGCCAAGCAAGGGAGCGGCATGAGGGGAAAGAAGAACAAGCGGAAACTTCTCAGCCAGTTGACGCTCGCCTCGCGCGCCGCCCGCACCACGCTTTCCGTTCGGCTGGCAGGCGAAGGCCTTCATCCCGGCCAGGACGCCGCGCTTCTCGCCATTGCGGAGGATCGCGGCCTGACCTTGCGCGATCTCGCCGAGAAACTATCGGTGCGCCCGCCCACCGTCACCAAGACCATCGGCCGCCTCGCCGCGCAGGATCTCGTGGAAAAGCGCGCCGGCACGGCCGAGCGGCGCGGCAGCACGGTGCACCTGACCGAACGGGGCGAATCGCTGGTGGAGGGCGTGCGCCGCGCGCAGGTCGAGACCGAGCGCCAGGCCTTCGCCGGCCTTTCGGCCAAGCAGCGCAAGACCCTGCGCAAGCTCCTGCGCCGCATCGAGCGCAATCTCGGCACGCCGGACGGCGTCGATCTGGCGGAAACCGAGGATTAGCGCGCCCGGCACATCCGCCCCGCCGCCGCGCAGCTTCCCGCCGGCTCCTGTTGCGCCGGGCCCGGCCAGTCCTTAAACCCTTAGGCCAAGGACAACCGGACGGATGCGGAACGGCGTATAGGTGGCTCAAAAGGTCAAATTATCGACGATCGCCGAAGCGCTCGGCCTTTCCACGGCCACGGTCTCGCTGGCCCTGCGCGACAGCCCCCTCGTGGCGGAGGCGACGCGCGAGCGTATCAAGGAAGAGGCGCGGCAGTCCGGCTATATCTACAACCGGCGCGCGGCCAGCCTTCGCACCTCCAAGTCGGGCATCGTCGGCGTCTGCGTCCACGACATCATGAATCCGTTCTACGGCGAGATCCTGAAGTCGGTGGAGGACGAGCTCGGCCGCCATCGCCAGACCTTCATTCTCTGCAATCATTATGACGACCTCGCCAAGCAGCGCGCCTTTCTCGACACGCTGCTGCAGCTCGGCGCCGACGGGCTGATCCTCTCGCCCGCCATCGGCACGCCGCCCTCCGACATTCATCTGGCCGAGACCAACGACCTGCCGGTGACGCTGATCGCCCGCACCGTCGAGGGTTCGGGCGTCACCTCCTTCCGGGGTGACGACACCTACGGCATGTCGCTCGTGGTGCGCCATCTCATCGAGGAAGGGCATCGCAAGATCGCGCTGATCGGCGGCACCGACCAGACCTCGACCGGGCGCGACCGCCAACGCGGCTACCAGAACGCGCTGGAAGAGGCCGGCCTGGAAGTGCGGCCGGAATGGTGGATCAGGGGGCCGCGCTCGCGCCATTCCGGCTTCGACGCGGCGCGGGACTTTCTGGCGCTGCCGGACCGGCCGGACGCCGTGGTCTGCTTTTCCGATCTCGTGGCGCTCGGCCTCATGTACGGCCTGTCGCGCGCCGGCTTGCGGCCGGGAGTCGACATCGCCGTCTGCGGCTACGACGATATCGACGAGGCCGCCATCGCCATGCCCCCGCTCACCACCGTTTCCAACGGCCAGAGCGAGGTCGGCGAGCGGGCTGCCGGCGCCCTGCTCGCCCGGCTGAACGGCGAGCCGGCCGTGGAGCGGGTGGAACTCATCAAGCCCGAGCTCCGTATCCGTCGCTCCAGCCGCCTATCGCTCGGTACCGATCTCACCAAGTCCTGAAAGGACCCAAGCCTTGACCTCCGACACGAAGCCTCCCGTTCTCGTCTTCGGCCCCTACAATGCGGATGGTCTGGCCGAACTCGAACGCCGCTTCACGGTCCGCCATCTCAAATCGCGCGATCTGTCGGAGTTGAGCGAGGGCGAGCGCGGCGCGGTGAAGGCCGTGGCCGTCGCCGGCCATCTGCCGAACGAGGCGATGGACGCCCTGCCGGCGCTGGAGATCGTCGGTCATTTCGGCGTCGGCTATGACGGGGTGGACGCCGGCCATGCGGCCGGGCGCGGCATCGCCGTCACCAACACGCCGGACGTTCTGACCGACGAAGTCGCCGACACGGCCGTCGCTCTCCTTCTCATGGTGGTGCGAGAGCTGCCCCAGGCGGAGGCCCATGCCCGCTCCGGCGAATGGGAGCACAAGGGACCCTATCCCCTCACCCGCTTCTCCCTGCGCGGCAAGACGGTCGGCATCATGGGCCTCGGGCGGATCGGCCTTGCCATCGCCAAGCGCCTGGAAGGCTTCGGCGTCGCCATCCGCTACCACAACCGCTCGCAGCGGGGCGACGTTGGCTATCCCTACGACGCGAACCTCGCGGCGCTGGCGCAAGCCTCCGACATTCTCCTCAATGTTGCGCCGGGCGGAGCCTCGACCGACAAGGCGATCGACGCCGAAATCCTGCGTGCGCTGGGGCCGGACGGCATTCTGGTGAATATCGGGCGCGGCTCGACCGTGGACGAGGCGGCGCTGATCGAGGCGCTGGAAACGGGCACCATCGCCGCCGCCGGGCTCGACGTCTTCGCCGACGAGCCCCGGATCCCCGAACGCCTGCGCCGTCTCTCCAACACCGTGCTCCTGCCCCATGTCGCCTCGGCCTCGCGCGACACCCGCATTCTTATGGGCAATCTGGTGGCTGACAATCTGAGCCGCTGGTTCGCGAGCGAAGCGCTGGAAACGCCCGTGCCGGAAAGCGCCAAGGCGGGGTTGATGCGCCGTCCTTAAGCGAGAGGCGCGGCCGGGTTTCGATGGGTTAACAAAGACTTAAAACCGGCCCGCCCGTGCCGCATGGCTGAGTCCCGCGCTTGAGGGTTCCGCGTCTGCCAGCCTCGCGCCATATTGCGCTGCGATAAATCCCCTCTATCGAAACGCAAGGGAGCGGTTGATGACCGACACCTTACGCTCGACCGTCTTCGTGTCGCCCCGCCGGCAGGCTTGCAGCGCGGCCCTCGCCCTTGCAGGCGCTTTGCTTGTCGCATCTCCCAGCTTCGCCGCGCAAACGGTGGAAGGCTCGACAGGCCTCGCCGCCGATCTCGCGTCCGCCACCATCGCGCGCCTGGGCGAGCGGATGGAGGAGGTGCGCGACCCCGAGCAGACCCGCAACACCGATCTCGACCTGACGCTGCGCATCGCCGCGCCGGACGCCGACCGCACGCTGGCGCCCTTTCTCGACGCCGTGCCCATGCCGGTCTTGCCGAGCCTTTATCTCGGCGAGGAGTTCAACGCGCGCGAGACGCCAAGCCGCGCGCTGGAAATCCGCCGCAGCGCCGAGAGCCGGACCGCGCTCAATCTCTGGACAACCGGCGAAGTCGAGATGGGGCGCGACGGATCGGGCATGCTCGACGGCGGGCGGAGCCTCGCCGGCCTGTCGGGCGGATTCGACCTGTCGCTGTCCAACCGCACCTCGCTCGGCATGGCGCTGGGGCTCGACCAGCGTATCGGCGATTCCACCGTCAGCGCATTAAGCCTTGCCACCTATGGCAGTTTTCACCCCACCGCCCGCACCTTCGTGGACGTGGTGGCGGGCGCCTCGCGCCTCGCGGAAACCCGCAGCCTGGACGCGCCCGCCTTTGTCGGCGGGCTGGCCCAGGGCTTCGGCGCCCTCACCTTCGGCTACGAGCACCGTCGCGGCGCCTGGATGATCTCGCCCTATGGCCGCGCGCAGGTCTCGCGCCTCGGCGCCGATCTCCTGCCCGCGCTGAACGGCGCGACGGTCGGCGCCAGCAAGGCGACCGCGATCGCGGGCCTTCGCACGGACTACACGATGAAGGCCTATGGCCTTTCCTTCCGTCCGGGCTTTCGCGTCGAGCTGAACCGCGATCTGTCGCAGGCGCAGATGCGCGGGCAGGACGATGTCTTCGGCCGCTCGGGCTTCGCCAGCCTCACCTTCACGCCCGGCATCCGCGCCGACATCACGCCGGACTGGAGCGCCCGGATCGAGCACAAGACGATCTGGGAGAACGCCTCCCCGCGCTCGTCCATGGAAATGAAGATCAGCGGCAAGTTCTGAGCCACCCCTTTATGTCCCTGTCGCTCCATTATCTCCCCGACGCGCAATTCACCGAGACGCACTCGATCGAGATCCAGGCTGAGCCCGGCGGCATTCTGGATGCGGTGGAGCGACTGGCGCCCGGCGACGATCCGCTCGTGGCGCGCCTCATGGGCCTTCGCGAGGTGCCGGCGCGGCTCCTCGGCCTTCGCGACCCGTCCGATCCATTCGGCCTGCACAATTTCGTTCGGCTGGAGCGCACGACAAACGAACTGGCGTTCGGGCTGGCAGGTCGCTTCTGGCGGCCGGATTTTGGCCTGGTTCGGCTCGACAGCGCCGAGGCCTTCCGCACTTTCGCCGAGACGGGCGTTGCCAAACTGGTCCTGTCCTATGCGGTGGAGCCTGCCTCGCCTGACATCATGCGGCTGACCACGCGCACCCGCGTGTTCTGCCCCGACCTTGCGACGCGGCTGAAGATGATGCCCTATTGGCTGGCGATCCGCCCTGTGAGCGGCTTGATCCGCAAGCGGACCCTTCGCCTCGTGAAGGTCGATGCCGAACGTCTTCGGCAGGCATAAAGGCCGATCTTTTGGCGGCCAGCGTCGGGAACGCACCTTCGCACTTGCGAAAAATGTGTTGCAAATGCGTTTCGTTAACCTTCAGGTAAGATTAATGGAGTGATACTGGCTCTCCAGCGGGCATGGTCAGGACAGCGATCAGCCGCCCGCCTCGATTTTCAGGACACCCGCTTTGGCGAGCCGATGGTTCGCCGCTCGGTGCCTGTGCCGCAGGAGATCGAATATGAGATTCGCCCCCGTCGCTCTCGTCGTCGGATTCGCGGGTACGATTCTGGCTTCCTACCTCCAGGGGCCGGCCGTCGCCTCGACCGACAGTCTCGTGGCCGCCATGTCACCCTCGCCCGAGATCACGGCGTCGATCGCCGCGGACGCCCAGGGCGCCGATGCCGAGACGCTCCGCCTCATCGACCTGCGCAACGGCGCAAGCTGCAAGGTCAACGGTCCGGTGGATTCGGACGGGCCGCACCGCCTGCCCATCGGCCCGGCTTGCGCCAAGTCGCCCGATCTCGCCCGCGTCGCCTATTGGGAAACCAAGAATGACGGCTCGCTGGTCATGACCGACCACCAGGGCGAGACCGTCCTGGAGTTCATGCCGGGCGACGGCGTTCTCTACGAATCCGTCTATCCCAGCAACGCGCTGATCACGATCGTCCCCGCGCGCAGCTAAGCTTTGCCCCAGTGCAGGAGACGGACGGCGCCTTCGGGCGCCGCTTTCGTTTCAGCCCTCGCGGCACGCTTCGAGGGAGCGGATCTGGTGCCCCTCGCCGTTGAAATTCTCGTCCGCCAGCCAGCGCTCGAACCCGGCCTTCACGCCGGGCCATTCCTTGTCGGTGATCGAGAACCAGGCCGTGTCGCGGTTGCGGCCTTTCACCACCATGTGCTGGCGAAACAGGCCCTCGTAGCTGAAGCCGTAGCGCGCGGCCGCGCGGCGCGACGGGGCATTGCCGCTGTTGCATTTCCATTCCAGGCGGCGATAGCCCAACTCGTCGAAGACGCGGCCATAGAGGAGCGCGAAGGCCTCCGTCGAAGCGCGGGTCTTCTGCAGGCCGGGGCTGAGGCAGATATGGCCGATCTCCGCCACGCCGTTCGCGAGATCGAGGCGCATCAGGGCGGCGACGCCGGCCGCCTTACCCGTGTCGGTGGGAATGATCGCATGGAATTTCGGATCGCTGCCGAGATAGGTCGCCTCGGCATAGCGATGGAAGCTCTCGGCTCCGTCGAACGGGCCATAAGCGAGATAGTCCCAAAGCTGGTCGTGACCGCGAAACCCCGCCTCTAGATTGGCGAAATGCCTGTCGTCCACCAGGGTCTCGACCCGCACATGGCGGCCCACCAGCGGCGCGTCCCCAGGCAGGGGTCTGGGCGTCCAGGTCGCGAGGGAGGCGTCGGTCATCGGGAATGGGCCTTCAGGAAGAGAATCACGCGGTCGCGAAGCGCAGGGTTGCCGAGCGGCAGCGCCGTGGCAAGGGAGCTGACCGCGCCGATATGATCGAGACCGGGGTAATACTGCGTTTCGACCCGGCCGCCCTTGGCCTCGATCGCCCGCGCCATGGAGCGCGTCTCCTCGGGGTTTACGGTGGTGTCGGCCAGCCCTGCGATCAGCAACGTCGGGGCCTCGCGTCCGTCGGGAAAGCGAACCGGCTGGCTGTCGGTGCGCGTCGCGGGCGGGAAGATCGCCTTGTAGCGCTCTTCCTGGATCGGCAGGAAATCGTAGGGGCCGGCAAGGCCGACGAAGCCGGCGAGATCATGCGCCTTCAGCCCGACGCGGGCGAGATAGCGCTCGTCGAAGGCGAGCAGGCCGGCAATCTGCGCGCCAGCGGAATGGCCCATCAGAAACAGCGGGTGCCGCCCGGCGGGGATGCCCTGGCCGCCATCGCGCGCGAGCTTCGCGACGACGGCCGTAGCCTTCGCACCATCCTCCACAAAGCCGGGGAAGGTGACTTGCGGATAAAGCCGATAGTTGGGAATGGCCACGACGAAGCCGGCCGAGGCCAGCGACTGTCCGACGAAGGGATAAAGCGCCTTGGAGCCACCGTCCCAGCTTCCGCCGTGAATGAAGACGACCACCGGCGTCGTCGCCGTCGCGCCGTTCGGCACGTAGAGATCGTAAGTGCCGCGATCCCCCGGCGCGTAGCGGAGATCACGCACCGTCTCGAACCCGGCCCGGGAGGTGACGGCGTTGAGAAAGGCCGGGGCGGAGCAGCCGGCGAGAACGCAGAGGGAGACAAGACCGAGGAGGCGGGGGAGAAAGCGCGACATGACCGATCCGGCTGGAGACGACCGGGCCGAACATGGCGCGGCGACGGCCGAAAGCCAGCGGCAATGCCGCGCGAACGAAAGGGTCGCAGGCGAGCTAGCCAGGGGGCCAGCCTTCGCGTCTCGTCCGTCTGGGTCGAGGCAGGGCCGGCAATGACCGGCCGGAAGCGGAGAGAGACGCCCCTCCCCGCCGGCACCGCCTCTTGAAGCGTCAGCGCGTGCGCAGCGCCGCCGCCTCGCGGGCGAGCTGGGTGATCGTGTCGAAACGGCCCTCGGCGATCATGTCCTTGGGCGCGATCCACGAGCCGCCGACGCAGACGACGTTCGGCAGCGCCAGATAGTCCGACACGTTGCTGGGCGACACGCCGCCGGTCGGGCAGAAGCGGATCGCCTTGAAGACGGGGGCGAGCGACTTGAGGTAGGGAATGCCGCCCAGTTGCTCGGCCGGGAAGAACTTCAGGATCTCGTAGCCCTCCTCGATCATCGCCATGAGCTCGCTCGGCGTCGCCGCGCCCGGCAGAAGCGGCACTTCGGAGGTCTTGGCGGCGTCCAGCACCTCGTGCGTCGTGCCGGGCGAGACGATGAAGCGCGAGCCCGCCTCGACCGCTTCCTCGAACTGGCGCGGCGTCAGGATCGTGCCCGCGCCGCAGATGGCGCCCGGCACCTCGGCCGAGATGGCGCGGATCGCGTCCAGCGCGGCGGGCGTGCGCAGCGTCACCTCGATCGCCGGCAGGCCGCCCTTGACCAAAGCTTCGGCGAGCTTCACGCCGTCGGCCGCGCTTTCCACCGCGACCACGGGCATGACCGGCTGGGCTTCCAGGATTTCAAGCAACGCATGGGTCTTCTGGGTCATGGCTCCGGTCCCTTCGGGCGGCTGTGCGGTGGGTTCCCGCTTCCTTAGACCATCCCCGCCCGTGCCGAAACAGGGCAGTTTCGTCAGCGCGCCGGCGAGCCCCCGAAGCCGAAACGATGCCACCAGGAGCGCGGCTGGAGATCACGCTCGTGCCCGTCGTCCAGCACCGCCAGGAAGCTCTCGCACCAGTGCTGCGCCGTGTTGGTGAAAACGCGCTCGCGCATCGCCTCGTGGCGCCGACGCCGCTCGTCCAGCGGCATGGCGACGGCGCGCGACAGGGCCCGGGAAATGTCGTCGGTGGAATAGGGATTGACGATCAGGGCTTCCGGCATCTCGGCCCAGGCACCGGCAAAGCGCGACAGGATCAGGACGCCGGGGTCCTCGGGGTCCTGCGCGGCGATGAACTCCTTGGCGACGAGATTCATGCCATCACGCAGCGGCGTCACCATGCAGATCTGCGCGGCGCGGTAGATGCCGGCCAGCGCCCTGCGCGTGAACCCGTTGACCATGATCTGGATCGGGTTCCAGTCGAGCGTCGCGAAGCGACCGTTGATGTTGCCGGCGAGCCCCTCCAGCTCGACGCGCAGCTCGGCATAGGCCTCCAGTTCGGAGCGCGACAGCGGAGCGACCTGAAGGAACTGCACGTTGCCGCGCTGCTCCGGCTCGTCCTCCAACAGCTGCTCGAAGCCGCGAAAGCGCTCCGGCAAGCCCTTGGAATAGTCCATCCGATCGACGCCGACGATCTGGTGACGGCCGCGCGAGATCTCGCGCACCATGGCCTCGTGCTCGCGCGCCTCGTCGGACTTGGCGAACTCGGCGAAGCCATGCGCATCAATGCCGATCGGAAAGGCGGAGGCGCGCACGATGCGCCCGTCCTGCGTGCGCACGCGGTCGCCGTCGATGTCTTCGGCGCCCAGTTCCTGCACGCAAAAGGCCACGAAATTGCGCCGGTCGCCCTCGGTCTGAAAGCCGACGACGTCATAGTCGAGCATGGCGCGCACGAGATCCTGGCTGCCCGGCAGGGCGGAAAGGAGGTCGGGGGGGCAGAAGGGAATGTGGAGAAAGAAGCCGAGCCGCCCGTCGTAGCGGCAGCGCCGAAGCTCCGTGCCCATGAAGAAGAAATGATAGTCGTGAATCCAGACGAGATCGTCCGGTGTCAGCAGCGGGCAGAGCCGTTCGGCGAAGCGCCGGTTCACGTCGCGATAAACGCGCGCCGTGGCCCGATCAAAGGAGGCGATGTCGAGCCGGTAATGCAGGAGCGGCCAGAGCGAGCGGTTGGCATAGCCGTAGTAGAACCCATCCAGCTCTTCCACGCTCATGTCGATCGTGGTCAGCGAGGTGTGGACGTGGGTCTCGATGCGATAGTCGCTGCTCGTCCCCTCCTCCGAGGTTTCCCCGCTCCAGCCGAACCACAATCCGCCGCGCCGGCGCAGGGCGTCGGCCAAGCCCACCGCGAGCCCTCCGGCCTTTCCCTCGTCGCTCAGCGGACCGACCCGGTTCGAGACGACGACGAGCCGCTGGTTGGTGTCGCCCATGGATGTCATTCCCCTTCGACTTCCTCGGAGGCCCCCGGCCTCCCGACGCCCAGCCAGCGGTGGACCGAATCCACCGAGGCGAGGCGATACTCCGCTTCGGTCGCCCCCTCGCCGACCTTCACCGAAATTCCTCCAAGCTTTCGCACGGCATAGAAGCCGAATTCGTCGGTCGTGTCGTCCCCGAGATAGATCGGCACGCGGCCCTGGAAGGGCGCATGAGCCATCAGGGCCTCGATCGCCTTGCCCTTGTCCATGCCGGCCAGATGCACCTCGACGATGTTGTCGCCCTTCATCACGGCAAAGCCGGGCTGCTCGTCCACGGCGGCCGAGACGAGGCGGATCGCCGCTTCCTGAAGCTCGGGATGGCCGCGATAATGGACGACAAGGGCGGTCTTCTTGTCTTCCAGCCGCAGGCGCGGCTCCTCAACGACGCCGGCCGAAAGCGCCACGCGCAAGGGGTCGAGCCCCTCCGGGCCGGCGAGCGGCACGACCGGCTCGCCCGGCCCGTCGCGCCGCTCCAGCCCATGCACACCGGCGGCGGCAAAGCGCAGCGGCCGCAGGAAATGGTCGAGATCAACGATGCGCCGGCCGCTGACCACGGCGAAGGCGCCCTCGCACGCGCCTTGGATTTCCCCGAGGCGCCGAACGGCCTCGGGGGAAAGGACGACCTTCGAGGGGTCGTCCACAAGGTCCACGAGCGTTCCGTCGAAGTCGATGAACAGCGCATGGCGGGCGGGGTCGATCGGGGGCGGAAGGTTCATGCCACCCGAGATAGGCCCTTTTGCCGATTCGGGAACATGGTTCCGCCAGAGAAAGGACGCCGTCTCGCCGCCCTTCTCCTGGCTGTCGCTCAGACCACAGGGGAGCCCAGCGCGCGCGACGCCTGCCGCCAAGCGCTGGCGATCTTGCCGTCATAGCCGTTGGCGGCAAAGCCCGGGCCGTTGTAGAGGCGCGCGAAGCCAGCCCAGTCCGCCCTCTCAAGCCGCTCCACGAAGGGGCCGGTTTTGAGAAAGCGCGCGACGATGTCGAACTGGCCCTCGGCCGACTGTCGCGCCCGCGTCGCCATCTCGCCCGCGCCGGCGAAGCCGAGCTTGCGCCAATGCGAGCCCATCACCTGCCCCAGACCCCAGGACGTCGCCTCGAAGGCCGCCTCGGCGTCGATCGCGGCCGCCTGCGACAGGAGACGCCAGCGCGCCTCCTGGCCCGCCGGGTTGCGGATCGCGCCCGCGCGCGGCGAGGACAGGCCCGCCAGCCGCGCGATACGGCGCTTGTCGCCGTCCAGCAGCCGGTCGAAATAATGCCCCTCGAAGCGGATCAGAGGCTCGCGCCGCTCGCCCACGGGCGCGAAGGCACGGGCGTTGGTCTCCACCAGAGAAGCGGCGACAAGCGCCGCTGCGCGGACGCCTCTTCGCGCTTCCACGGCCCGCGCGGCGTCCAGAACTTCGCTTGAGATCGACATGAAAATCCCCATCCGTTGAACGGCGGCCAGGATGGGGCCGCGCCAACGGAGGGGGACAAATCGGGGATAGATCATGAAAAGCTTGGCGCAGGCGCCAAGATCAAAGGCACCTGCGGCAGGGGTCGGATCAGGCGGCTTCCCGCTCGGCTTCCTTGCGCACGGCGTCCACCGGCTTCAACTCGCCGCGAACGGGCGTGCCGGAGGCCTTGTAGTCGCCCGCGACTTCCGCGGCGATCGTGTCGGCCGTGATGGCCGAAAGCGTCCAGCCGAGATGGCCGTGGCCGGTGTTGTAGTAGACGCCCTTGGCCTTGCCGCGGCCGACGCGGGGCAGCATGTCGGGCATCATGGGCCTGAGGCCCGCCCAGGGCACGACCGAGGCGGTGGACACGCCTGGAAAGCGGTAGCGGCACCAGTCCACCAGCGGCTTGATGCGTGCCATGCGAATGTCGCGGTTCTCGCCGGCGAACTCCGCCGTGCCGGCGATGCGCAGCCGGTCGCGGCCGAGGCGGCTGGTGACGATCTTGGCCTTGTCGTCAAGCAGAGAGACGAAGGGCGCGCCCTCCTGGCTGGCTTCGTCCTCGAGGTTCACGGTGATGGAATAGCCCTTCACGGGATAGACGTTGACCCGGTCGCCCAGCATGGCGGCGAAGCGACGCGAGGCGACGCCGGCGCAGATGACGGCGCCGTCGAAATCCTGCCGCGTGGCCTCGGCTTCCGTGCCCGCCTTGCGCGAGAACACGGCGACGCCCCCGCCCTCGCGGGTGGAAAGCTGCGTGATGTCAGCCTCGTAGCGGAAGGTGACGCCCTTGCGCGCGCAGGCGTCCGACAGGCGGCGGGTGTATTTGTGGATGTCGCCGGTGAAGTCGCTCTCGGTGAAGAAGCCGCCATGGAACGTGCCGGCGAGCGCCGGCTCGATCTCGTGAATGCCGGGATTGTCGAGGACGCGGCGTTCGAGACCGCCCTTCTTGTAGAGCTCGTTGACGCGCAGCGCGTTCTTGAACTCGGATTCGGTCTCGTAGACGTGCAGAATGCCGCGCTTCACGAGGTCGAACTCGAAGCCCTCGCGCTCGGCCATCTCGATGAGGTGGCGGCGGGCGGCGATCGCCATCTTCACGGTGGCGATCGTGTTCTCCTCGTAGGAGCGCGCGGCGAGCACGAACTCGGCCATCCAGGAGAGCTTGTGCCAGGAGGGGCTGGGATGGACGAGCAGAGGCGCGTCCTTCTTCAGCATCCACTTGATACCCTTGAGGAACGTCGCGGGCGAGTTCCAGACCTCGGCATTGGAGGCCGAAAGCTGGCCGCCATTGGCGAAGGAAGTTTCCATGGCCGAATAGGCGTTGCGGTCGAAGACCGTCACGTCGAGGCCCTGGGAAAGGAGCTTATAGGCAGTGGTCACGCCGGTGATGCCGGCGCCAATAACGGCAATGGAGGTCACGATTCTTCCTTCGCCCGAACATCTCGGGTCTGGTCGTGCCCCTCCGTCATTGGCCTGAGAGTTTCACGGAACCGGGATCATCCCCCGTTCCGCTTTCTCCTTCGGCGGACGGCCGCGCCAAGGCGCCGTCACTCTCCGGATGTGTTTTCGCGCCGAGCGGTCCTTTTGCCTGAGAGTTTCCGGGGCGGTTGCTCCTTCGGCGCCGGCCTTTCGGCCGGTCTCTCCCGCATGCGGCGATATGGACTTTAAGATACGCGACATCCCATGCCGCAGCAAGCACGAAGCGCCGGCATTTCCTGCCTCGATTCAGGCACCCTGCCTCCCAAAGCGGCAGGCACCTTACTCCCCGCGTGGGAAGCGCTGCGACTCCTCCAGAATGTTCAGGTCCATGTGGTTGCGCATGTAGCGCTCGGAGGCCTTCTGCAGCGGCTGGAAATCCCAGGGGTAATAGGCGCCGTTGCGCAGCGCCTCGTAGGTGACGTGGCGGCGCGCCTGGCTCTGGCGCACGTCCCGGTCGAAGCGGTCGAGATCCCAAAGCGATGCGGCGCGGGCGCGAAACGCCTCCAGAAATTCCCTCTGGGCGGGGTCGCCGGCGAGATCGCGCAGCTCCTTCGGATCGGCGTCGAGATCGAAGAGCTGATCCGGGTCGGCGGCGCAGCGCGTGTATTTCCAGCGCCCTTCGCGGATTGCCACCATGGGCGCGACCGATCCTTCCGCTGCATATTCCATCGGCACCGCCTCGCGTCGCTCGCCGCGCGCGACCGTGTCGAGCAGCGACACGCCGTCGATCCACTCGGCGCCCGAGCCGAGGTCGATGCCGGCGAGATCGGCCAGCGTCGGCAGCACGTCGAGGGTGGAGACCGGGGTTGGGAAAGCGCCGGGCGCAAGCCCGGGCGCGGCCACCATCAGCGGCACGCGCGCCGAGCCCTCGAAGAAGTTCATCTTGAACCAGAGACCACGCTCGCCCAGCATATCGCCATGGTCGGAGACAAAGAGGATCGCGGTGCTGTCCAGCATCCGTGTGGCGTCCAGCACCTCGATCAGCTCGCCCACCTTCTCGTCGATATAGGAGATGTTGGCGTAATAGGCCCGGCGCGAGCGGGCGATCATCTCGTCGGTGATGGCATAGTCGGCATCGTTGCAGGCCGTCATCAGGCGCTGCGAATGCGGGTCCTGCCGATCGAAGGGAATGCGCCCGACCTCGGGCAGGAGATGCGGCGCGTCCTCGTAGAGATCGAAGAAGCGGCGGCGCGCGACATAGGGGTCGTGCGGATGGGTGAAGGAAACGGTGAGGCAGAAGGGCCGCTCGTCCTGCGCGCGGCTGAGATCATAGAGCCGCGCTTTGGCATGATAGGCGACCTCGTCGTCATATTCGAGCTGGTTGGTGATCTCCGCCACGCCCGCGCCCGTCACCGAGCCGAGATTGTGATACCACCAGTCGATGCGCTCGCCGGGCTTGGTGTAGTCCGGCGTCCAGCCGAAATCGGCGGGGTAGACGTCGGTGGTCAGCCGCTCCTCGAACCCGTGAAGTTGGTCCGGCCCGACGAAGTGCATCTTGCCAGACAGAATGGTGCGATAGCCCGCGCGGCGCAGATAATGCGCGAAGGTCGGGATGTCGGAGGCGAACTCGGCGGCGTTGTCGTAGACGCGCGTCTTGGACGGCAGCTGCGCGCTCATGAACGAGGCGCGCGCCGGGGCGCAGAGCGGGCTCGCCGTATAGGTGTTGACGAAGCGGGCCGAGCGCGCCGCCAGCGCCTTGAGGTTCGGCGCGTGGAGAAAGGGCGCCGGCCCGTCGGGAAACAGCGTGCCGTTCAGCTGGTCCACCATGATGACGAGGATGTTGGGGCGGCGCGCGGCGGTCATGGCGGTCTTTCGGGCTTTCAGGACATGAAATCGGCGGCGCCCGGTGTGAGCGCCGCCGACAGGAATGGCAATGGCGTTCAGGCGCCGATCTTGGCCTTGACGGCGGCAAGGCCGGGCTGGCCGTCCAGCGTCGTGACGCCGGCAAGCCAGGGCTCCAGAACCCCCGGGTTCTTGGCGAGCCAGCTCTTGGCGGCCTTTTGCGGGTCGGTGCCCTCGGCCAGCGCCGCCATCATCTCGTTCTCCATGCCGATCTCGAAGCGCAGCTGCGAGAAGAGCTTGGCGGCGTTGGGGCAATCCGTGGCATAGCCCGTGCGCGCGAGGGTGAAGACCTCGGCGCCGCCGTAGTTCGGGCCGAAGAACTCGTCGGCGCCGGAGAGATAGGTGATGCCGATACTGTTCATGGGATGGGGCGCCCAGCCCAAGAACACGATCCAATCCTTGGAGCGGGCGGCGCGCTGAACCTGCGCCAGCATGCCCTGCTCGGAGGAATCCACTAGCTTCCAGCCCTTCAGCGCGTAGGCCGGCGCGTCGATCATCGACTGGATATTGGTGTTGGCCGGCGCGCCGGGCTCGATGCCGTAGATCTCGGACTTGAACTTGGCCGCGTTGGCGGCAAGATCCTTCACGTCCTTGACCCCGCCCTCGGCCACGTAGTTCGGCACGGCGAGCGTGAACTTGGCGCCTTCGAGATTGCGGGTCAGCACGTCGGCTGCCTTCTTGGCCTCCAGCTCGTCGCGGAACTTCTTCTGTGCCGGCATCCAGTTGCCGAGGAAGACGTCGGTCTGCTTGTTGGCGAGCGCCTGATAGCCCACCGGCACGCCGAGCGTCTCGACATCGGCCTTGTAGCCGAGACCCTCGAGCACGACGCTGGCCAGGGCGTTGGTGGAGGTGATGTCGCTCCAGCCGGGGTCCGACAGGCGCACGGTCTGGCAAGCGGGCGCATCGGCCGCAAAAGCCGCACCGGCCAGCGAGGCGGAAGCGCAAAGGGCGGCGAGAAACGCGCGGGCGGGGCGAATCATGGGCGGTCTCCTTGTGGGCCATTCATGGGCCGTGTCGCCACGCGGCGACGCTCACCCGCATCAGGACCGAGTGCGCGGCGCCTTTCAAGGTCATTTCGATCGCTTATGACCGGCCGGCGGGGATTTGCCGCTCTTGCGCAAGCGCTTCGTCGCATCCGGAACAGGATCGAATCGAATGCCGCTCATGTGGCGGAGCCCGCCGCCTTTCTCCCCGCTCCGCGCGAGGCTAGGGTCGCGGCTGGACGTGGACGGGAGCCGAACGGTGGACGACGCAAGCATCGAGGAGATGTTCGAAGGGCTCGGCCCGGTCGGCATTCGCCGCATGTTCGGCGGCAAGGGCATCTACCGCGACGGGCTGATCGTGGCGATCGATCTGGCGGACGAGATCCTGCTGAAGGCCGACGCCGTCAGCGCGCCGCTTTTCGCCGCTGCCGGGGCGCGGCAGTGGAGCTACGAGGGCAAGGCGGGAAAGCCTGTGCTCATGCCCTACTGGTCCATCCCGGACGAGGCGCTGGACGACCCGGAAAGCCTGATGACATGGGTTCGCCTCGCCTTCGAGGCAGCCTTGCGCGCAGAGGCCGCCAAGCCCAAGACGCCGCGTCGTCGAAAGCCCGACTCAGGGCTTTAGCCTTGACGCTTGATCCAGCGAGGGATCGTCCGCCGAGCGCGGCAGGAAGCGGCGGGTGCGCCGCTTGAACCCGTCGAGATAGGTCAGCACCACCGGCACGAAGATCAGCGTCAGCACGGTGGAGGAGATGAGGCCGCCGATGACGGCATGGGCCATGGGCGCGCGCTGCGCCCCGCCTTCGCCAAGGCCCAGCGCCAGAGGCAGCATGCCGAAGATCATGGCGAGCGTCGTCATCACGATGGGCCGCAGGCGCACCGCGCCCGCCTCCGCCAGACTGTCGCGCAGCGACAGGCCCCTGCCCCGCGCCTGGTTGGAATAGTCCACCAGGAGAATGGCGTTCTTTGTCACGAGGCCCATCAGCATGATGAAGCCGATGATCGAGAAGATGTTGAGCGTCGAGCCCGTGGCGAAGAGGGCCAGCAGAACGCCGATCAGCGAGAGCGGCAGCGACATCATGATCGCCACCGGCTGGAGGAAGGAGCCGAACTGCGAGGCGAGGATGAGATAGATGAAGATCACCGCCAGCCCCAGCGCCTGGACGGCGTAGCCCGTGCTTTCCACCATGTTCTCCGCGTCGCCGCCGAAGGAGACGCGGTACCCCGCCGGCAGCTGGAGCTTGGCGATCTCCTTTTGCAGATCGGCCGTGACCTCGCCCAAGGCCCGGCCCGAGACGTTGGCGGAAATGCGCACCTCGCGCTGCAGGTCGCGCCGGTTGATGGAACTGGCGGCCACGCTGTCCACGACATCGGCCACTTGGTCGAGCGCCACGGTGACCGGGCGGTTCTCGGCGTCGCGCCGACCCGTGGCGATGGTCAGCGCGCGAAGCTGCTCAGCGCGGGCGCGCCCTTCCTCGGGCAGGCGCACCATGACATCGTAGGTCTCACCGTCCGGCGCATTCCAGACCGAGACGGCATCCCCCGCCACCAGCGGGCGCAGCGTGTCGCCGATCTCGGTCAGCGTGATGCCGAGATCGCTCGCCGCCTCGCGCCGCACCCGCACGGCCAGCGTCGGCTGCTCGTCCTCGATCGAGGACTCCACCTCGATCGCGCCGGGAATGGCGCGCAGCGCCATGGTGAGCTGGTCCGACAGGCGCTTCAGCTCGGCCGGGCTTTCGCCAAGCACCGAGAATTGCAGCGGCTTGGACGAAGCCCCGCCACCGCCTCCCCCGCCCATGGAACTCTGATTGAGCGAGACGGTGAGCCCGGCGATGCGCGACAGGCGCGGGCGCAGGGGCTCGATCAGTTCGGCGGTGGAGCGCGTGCGCTCCGCGATCGGCTTCAGCGTTACGGCGATGCTCGCCGCGTTGTAGCCGCGCGAGCCGCCGGAATTGATCGTGGAATAGGTGGTGGCGACTTCGGGCAGCGTGCGCAGCACGGCCTCGACCTGGCCCACCTTCATCGCGGTGTAGTCGAGCGAGGAACCTTCCGGCGCCTCCAGCGACACGCTGAACTCGCCATTGTCGCCCTCGGGCAGGAACTCCGCGCCGATGCGCGGCACCAGCATCAGGCTTCCCACGAAGATCGCGAGCGTCACTGCCACGGTCAGGATGCGATGGCGGAAGCTCCAGCGGATAATGCCGGCATAGGCGCCCGACAGGCGCTCGAAGCCGCGGTCGAAGCGCGCCACCAGACGGCCGACCGGCCCGCGCTTGGCGCCCGCATGGGCGTGCGGGTCGTACCAGACGCTGGAGAGCATCGGATCGAGCGTGAAGGACACGAAGAGCGAGATGAGAACGGCCACCGAGACGGTGACGCCGAACTGGAGGAAGAAGCGCCCGATGATGCCGCCCATGAAGGCGACGGGCAGGAAGACGGCGACGATCGAAAGCGTCGTCGCCAGAACCGCAAGGCCGATCTCGTTCGTGCCGTCGAGCGCCGCCTGACGATGGCTCTTGCCCATGGCGAGATGGCGCGTGATGTTCTCGCGCACCACGATCGCGTCGTCGATCAGGATGCCGATGGCGAGCGAGAGCGCCAGCAGCGTCATCGTGTTCAGCGTGAAGCCGAAGGCATGGACCACCGCGAAGGTGCCGATCACCGAGATCGGCAGGGTGAGCCCGGTGATGACCGTGGAGCGCCAGGAATTGAGGAACAGGAAGACGATGGCGACCGTCAGGCAGGCGCCCTCGATCAGCGTGCGCTGCACCTCGGAAACCTGGGCCGAGATGGCGCGGGAATTGTCGCGCGAGACCGCGAGCTCGAAGCCCTGCGGCCCGAGTTCCGCCTGGAGCTTACCGATTTCGGCGCGCAGCGCGTTCGCGACCTCCACCGTGTTGGCGCCCTGCACCTTCACCACATCGACGCCCAGCGCTTGCACGCCGTTGCGCGCCGCGCGGCTGGTCAGTTCCGCCCCGCCCTCGCGCACGGTGGCGAGGTCGGCAAGATAGATCGGCGCGCCGCCCTCGCTCGCGACGATGATTCGCTCGAAGCCGGCGACATCGCCGATCCGCCCCTCTACCGTCACGGTGCGCTGGTCGATACCGGAAATGAGCGAGCCAGCGGCGATGTCCTGGTTCTCACGCCGGATGGCGGTGAGCACCGCCGAGGTGCCGACGCCCAGCGCCTCCATGCGCTCGGGATCGAGCAGGATCTGGATCTGCCGCTTGGCGCCGCCGATAATGGCAGTCTGGCCGACGCCGGTGACGACATTCAGCCGCTTGGTGACGATCTGGTCGGCGATCGTGGTGATTTCGGTCAGCGAATGCGTGGCCGAGGACATGGCGAGCGACAGGATCGGCTGGTCGTCCGGGTTGAAGCGGGTGACCTGCGGCGTGTCCACCGCGTCGGCGAAGCCCGCCTCAAGGCGCGAAACGCGGTCGCGCACCTCCTGCGCCGCGACGCCGGAATTGGTTTCCAGCGTGAACTCGACGATGACGAGCGAGCGGCCCTCGTAGGTCTGCGAGGAGACCGTATCGACGCCGCCGATCGTGTTCACCGCCTGCTCGATCGGGCGCGTCACCTCCGATTCCACCGTCTCGGGCGAGGCGCCGGTATAGGTGGTGGAGACCACCACCACCGGCAGGTCCACCTGCGGAAACTGCTCGACGCCCAGCCGGGAATAGCCGAACAGGCCGATCACGACGATCGCCGCCATCATCATCGTCGCGAAGACGGGATGGCCGACGCTGATGCGGGTGAGGAACATGGGTTAACCCAAATCCGCGATGGAGACTTCCACGTCGGGCTTGAGGTCGGGCAGCGGCGCGGTGACGACGACGTCGCCTTCCGCCACACCGCGCGCCACCTCCACCAGACCCCGGTCGGCGAAGTCCGCGCCGAGTTGCACGGGCTGACGATGGAGCCGGCCGCCCCGCGCGGCGAGAACGAAGGCGCCCTCCTCGTCGCGACGAATGGCCCCGGCGGGAAGCGCGATCACATCGGGAAAGGACTCGACCTCGACCTCGCCCGTGGCGAAGAGGCCGCCGCGCAGGAGACCTTCGCCGTTGGGCACGCTGAGATAGACGCGCACGGCGCGCGAGCCGGCGACGGCGACCGGCGCGATGCGCGCCACGCGCGCTTCCACGGTCCGGCCGGAAGAGCCCTCGACCCGCATATGGGCGGTCTGGCCGAGGCGCACGTCGGCGATCCGGCTGGTCGGCACCAGCGCCTCGATCTCCATCTCGCTGAGGTCCACGACCTTGAAGAGCTGGGTGTTGACCGGCACGCTCTGCCCCGGCTCTACCGAGCGCTCCGACACGATGCCGGCAAAGGGCGCCTTGACCTCGGCATCGCTCAGCGACTTGCGGGCGTCAGCGACGCCCGCTTCCAGCCCACGCACCTCGGCCTCCAGCCCCAGAAGCTCGGCCTCGGCCTGCAGCAGCGTCGCCTCGGAGGAGATGCCGGCCGAGCCGAGCCGCCGGCTGCGCTCCAGCGTCGAGGCCGCAAGCCGCCGCTGCGCCTGTTTGGCTTCCAGCGTCGCCTCCTGCGCGGCGAGCGCGGACCGCAGCACCACCGTGTCGAAGCGCGCGATCACCTCGCCGGCCTCGACCTCCTGCCCCACCTCGGCACCGACTTCGGCCAACTGACCGGAGACCTGCGCGTTGACGGCGCCGACGCGCCGGGGCTCCGCCGAGCCGGACACGCGCACTGTGCGGGTCAGCGTCTGCGGCGCGACCTTCGCGACCTCCGCCCCGGCCAGTTCAACGCTCTGCGGCGGCGCCACCGTCGAGGCCACCGCCTGAGGCGCGGCCGGCGAAGTCTCGCGCGCGCGGCTCCAGCCAATCGCCCCAGCGACGCCGCCGGCGAGAAGAAGAACGATCAGACCTGTGCGGAGCCTTCCGGCCATGCCAATTCAACCCAAAACTCAAATGTGCAACTTATCGTCTAGCCGGAAAGAACGGCCGTGGCATGACGTGGCGGTTACGAAACATTGCGTCAACGCCCGGGGGCGCAAAACGACTTGCGGCATCATGGCGGCCCGCCTTGCTTCGGATTCTAAGGGGCTACCGATGACGCGGGCGTTCCGCGCGCCATAATCTCCAGAAGCGGGGCCTTTCGGAAACGCCAAGCGTCATGGCACGTCACGGGGCTGGCCTCGGCCGTTCCCGACCATTCGAGACTAGCGGAGAACGATCGGCGGATGGCATCCCTGGAGGCGGAGATACGCGAGACCGCCCGTGCCCCCGCGCGCGGCCCCGACAGGCTCGGCCTTCTCCTGGCCGGCCTCGGCGCCGTGGCGCTCGCGGTTCTGCCCTTCGCCACCTTTCGCGCCAATCGCATCGTGCCCGGCCAGGGGCGTGGCTTGTTCGAAGCGATCGCGCCCTCCTTCGCCTGGCCTCTCGCCCTGGCGCTCGGCCTCGTCGCCCTTGTGGCGCTCTGGCGCAGCCCGCCGGTTCTTCGCCTCGTGGCGGCGCTGGCGGGCCTTGGTCTGGTGCTGGTCGGGCTGGGCCTCGCGCCGGCGCATCTGACACCCGCCGGCAACACCTATGCCCGCGTCGCGCCCGGTTCGGGCTTCTGGCTGCTCGTCTTCGCCCTGGCTCTGCTCGCGACCGACGCCTTGGCGCGGCTGCGCCCGCCGCCGCTTCTGCGCGTCGCTCTGCTCGCCGCCGCCGCGCTCGCGCTTTTCGCCCTGTTCCGGCTCGGCCTGTGGGACGATCTGTCGGTGATGAAGGAATATCGCCCGCGCGCCGACGCCTTCGCGCGCGAACTCGGCACCCATGCGGTTCTGGCGCTCGGCTCGCTTCTGGCGGCGGTCGCGGTCGGCCTGCCGCTCGGCATTCTCTGCCATCGCGCCGCCGTGATGCGTGAGCCCGTGCTCGGGCTTCTCAACATCGTTCAGACGATTCCCTCCATCGCCTTGTTCGGCCTCCTGATCGCGCCGCTCGGCTGGGTGGCGCTGAACGTGCCGGGCGCGCGGACGCTCGGCATCGCCGGTATCGGCGCGGCGCCCGCCCTGGTGGCACTGTTTCTCTATTCTCTCCTGCCTATGGTGGCGAACACCGTCGCGGGCCTCGCCGCCGTGCCCTTTGCGGCGCACGACGCGGCGCGCGGCCTCGGTATGACGGCCGGCCAGCGCCTGTTTCGCGTCGAGTTGCCGTTAGCTCTGCCGGTGATCCTGACGGGCGTGCGCATCACGCTGGTCCAGAATATCGGTCTTGCCACCGTCGCGGCGCTGATCGGCGGCGGCGGGCTCGGGGTCTTCGTTTTCCAGGGCCTCGGGCAGACGGCAATGGACCTTGTCCTGCTCGGCGCGCTGCCCACCGTCGCCCTTGCCTTCTCGGCCGCCGTCCTGCTCGACGCCGCCGTCGAGCTCGTCCAGATACCCCAGACCCAAGGATCGTCCGCATGATCGAATTTCGCGACGTCTCGAAAGTCTATGACGGCAAGGCGGTGGTGGATCACGTCAGCCTCGTGGTCGAGCCGCGCACGATCTGCACGATCGTCGGCGCCTCCGGCTCGGGCAAGACCACGCTCATGCGCATGGTCAACCGGATGACCGAGCCGAGCTCCGGTCAGGTGCTGATCGACGGCGAGGACAATCGCTCGATCGACGGACCGGAGCTGCGCCGGCGCATCGGCTACGTCATCCAGAACCACGGGCTGTTTCCGCATCGCACCGTGGCCGAGAACATCGCGACCGTGCCCAACCTCCTGAAATGGGAGCGGCCGCGCGTCGAGGCGCGGGTGGAGGAACTTCTTCATCTCTTCGGGCTGGCGCCCAAGGACTATGCCGCGCGCTACCCGCACCAGCTCTCCGGCGGCCAGCAGCAGCGCGTCGGCGTCGCCCGCGCGCTCGCCGCCAAGCCTGCCATCCTCCTGATGGACGAGCCCTTCGGAGCGCTCGACCCGATCATCCGCGCCCGCGCGCAGGCCGATCTCCTGGCCGTGCAGAAGGCGACCGGCACGACCGTCGTCCTCGTTACCCACGATATGGAAGAGGCCGTTCATCTCGGCCACCGCATCGCCGTGATGGAAGGCGGGCGGCTGCGCCAATGCGCCTCGCCGGCCGAGATCCTGGCCCGCCCGGCCGACAGCTATGTCGAGGAGATGCTGGGCGCCAACGATCGCGCCTTCAAGCTTCTGTCGCTCGGCACGCTCGCCGATCTCGTGGAGCCGGGCGCTGCCTCCGGCGCGCCGCTCAGCACAGACACCAACCGGCGAGACGCGCTGGCCGACCTTCTCTGGTCCAACCGGGGCGCGGCGCCGGTGACCGATGCCTCGGGCCGGCTTCTGGGCATCGTGCGCACCTCGGCGCTGCTTCGCTCCGCCGCGAGGCCCGCTTCGTGACACGTCTCCTGGCGCGGCTCTGGCGCCTCGCCCTCCTGGCCTTGCTTCTGGCTTTCCTCGTTCGGCCCGGTCTCTACGAGCCGCTGCTGCGACCGCTGACGAAAAACGGCGCGCCGGCGATCTACGACAAGGGAGACCTTCTCGCACTCACCCTGTCGCATCTGAAGATCACGGGCCTCGCGACGCTCGCCGCCGCCTGCCTCGCCGTCTCGATGGCGATCTTCGTCACGCGCCGAGCGGGGGCGGAGTTCATTCCCCTGTCGCGCTCGGTGGTCAATATAGGCCAGACCTTTCCGCCCGTCGCCGTTCTGGCGCTGGCCGTGCCGGGTATCGGCTTCGGCGAGGCGCCGACCCTCGTCGCCCTCTTCCTCTATGGTCTCCTGCCGATCTTCGAGACCACGATCGCCGGTCTCACTGGCGTGCCCCGGCCGGTGCTGGAAGCGGCGCGCGGCGTCGGCATGACACCCTGGCAGCGCCTCGTGCGCGTCGAACTCCCCCTCGCCCTGCCGCTCGTCGTCGCCGGCCTGCGCCTTTCGGCGGTGATCGGCCTCGGCACGGCGACCATCGGCTCGACGGTGGGCGCCCGCACTCTGGGCGAAGTGGTGATCGCCGGCCTCCTGTCGGACAATCTCGCCTTCGTCGTGCAGGGGGGCGCGATCGTCGGCGCCCTCGCCGTTCTCCTCAACGACACGCTCGCCTGGCTCGAACGCCGCCTCGCCCGCGCCATCTGAACCCCACTCGCGAGGCCAAACGAGCCGCCAAGCTCAAGATCGCACCTTGCCTGCCCCGCCGTCCTCCTGTAAGGAGTTTAGCGCGTCCCGAGCCAGCCTCGGAACGCGGCCGTCAGGTCAGGCACCCGTAGCTCAGCTGGATAGAGTGTCGCCCTCCGAAGGCGAAGGTCACAGGTTCGAATCCTGTCGGGTGCGCCAACAAATTCGATCAGTTTGGTATAGAGCCGCGAACCGGTACATCATCAACCCATATGGGATTGTTGGGCGGTCCGGGGTCGCTTTCAGCGCTTAGCTGATACGCTTTTAAAGTGTCACAGGCGGCGCCTCTACCAGCTCGTTCGGCCAGTGAAACCTCATCAGGACTGCTGGGCTCCGAGCGGGATCGCCGCGATCCCCATCGCCACGCTTGATCCACCCAGCGTGTGGCGCCTCCAGCGGCCCTCCCGCTTACCGGGTCCCGGTCCCCGTATCGCTCACTCTGCCGCAATCGGCGGGATCGCGAGCGAACTGATCTCAGCGATGGACTGAAGTTCGCCCAAGTACTCTTGTCGGTGAAGGCTCAGCCAACGCACGATCCGCGCGTTGCCGAGCAGCTTTGCGACGTAGCCCTTGGCGACGGTGAGGTGCAGGTTGTCGATGCTATAGGTTTCTTCAACCGACTTTACCTGCGTTTGCAGGCTGGCCAGTTCTCGTTCCATCCGTGCGATTTGCCCAGCAGCGGCTGCCGACGCGCCGCCAAGTTTCGGCTTTCGAAGTTGGACGAGTTGCTTTTCCGGCGTCGCGACCAGGAGCGCTTTGGCGAACACGACGCTGAAGTTGTTCTGCCCGATCATCAGCTCGGCCGCCTCGATCTGACGCGCCGGCATCATGCGCCGCAGTTGATCGAAGACCGCACCAGGACAGATCGTATCCTTCAACAGCTCAACCGCTGCCGCACAGATACCGTTCAGCATGCGGAACTTGCGACGAACGGATACGACCTCGATACTCAACGCCTCCGCAATCAACTCTTCAGGCACGCCTCGCTTGACGGCAAGCGCGATCATCTTGTGCTCTTGAACGGCGGCCAAGCGATTGATCCGCTTGTTATAGGTGTAGCCTTCGTCGTCGGTGGATACGAGACATTCGACCTCCGTCTGACCAAGATCCTTCAGCGCTTCCACGCGAATATGGCCATCGAGCAGGAAGTAGGTACCGGGATGACCTGGATCGGGCGCAATCGCCGGCGGCTCGACGAGACCGATCATCTTCACGGACGCGAGGATCTGAGCGTATTTGCGACTTTCCTTCATACCTGGACGGAAGGTGCGCAACGGTACCAACCTGTCTAGAGGAACGATGATCGTCTCACGTTCGAAACCGAGCCGAACACCGCCATCGTCGTTGACGCTTGGATCGTCTGCGTCTTTCTCCCGGCTCATGCTGCATCTCCCGCGATGCGTTTCGCCAAGGCACGCGGCATCGTCTCCAGGTGCTCCGCTCGCAGCAGTGTCACGAACCCGTCGTCAGACAGGAGGTCCTTGAGCGCTTCCACGAGAAACAGGAGCTTGGCGTGTGTGAAGTCGGACTTTTTGGCGATCAGACGCTGCTTCTCGGCTTCGCGCTGATAGATCTGCATGAGATCGGCAACGGTCAGACGGCGCGACTTGCTCCGCTTTCCTCCGAGAGGGTTATCCCGCACCGCTGCCGTTCGCATCCGACGATCGAGCAGCCGACGAAGGATGCCGACCTTCCTGCCTTTGATCTTTCCGGCAGCGCAGGCTTCCGTGAGGATATCCTGCGCCTCCGACGAACCCGCTCTTGCGATATCGATCGCGAAGCTCACCGGGATCAGGCCGGTCTCGACCGCCGCGACCAGCTTTTCTTCGCCGCGATCGAGCAGCGTGGTGATCATGTTGACCCAACCCGCCGAGACCCCGATCTTGCGGCCAATCTCGACATCGTTGTAACCGCGCTTTTGTAAGCTACCGATCTCGCCCATGAGGTCGACCGGTCGATGCTGCCGCCGTGCTATATTCTCGACAAGGCTCATGACAAGGCATTCGGTCTCGGTTGAGTCGGCAACGAATGCTGGAGCCTCCCTCTCGCCCAGCATGCGAAGGGCTTCCAGGCGGCCCTCACCACAGATCAGGCCATAGCGCTCGACCCCGTCCTCGATATAGCGTCTGACCTTGATCGGGCGCTTCAGACCGATCGCCTCGATGTTGTCGACGATCTCCTTGTGCTGGCGCTTGTTGCGCGATCGGGTGTTCAGGACGGTGATACGCGCGATCGGGATCATCTCGATCCGATGGCCTTGCCTCTTTGTCATTAAGCAGCCTCCGCGATTCGGACAGGTTCGGCGATGTCGTAGAGAAGATCGAGTGTCTCGAAGCGGTAGGCATCGAGTGCGAAGCCGTTCTCCTCGGCTAGACGTAATTTGGGCGATGCGAGATCGATCGCAGGCAGAAGGTAGTAGTCGAGCGGCACGCGGTTGGCCGCATCCATTCGAACGGCGATCGTGATGTCTGGAAGTAATCCGGTATCGAAGCGAAGCTGCCAGCGAAGCGAGCCAGCTTCCGTCCTTTGGCACCGCGCGATAACGACCGAGAGGGTGAACTCTCCGTTGACCTTTATGAGCTCGGTGTTCGAATCCTTGGTTATACGACAGCCGGTTGCTTGCAGCCCTGCCAGCACTTTGCCGACGACATCCGGGTGCAAGGCGCGTAGCGCGCGGTTGATCTCGACATAGGCGTAGTCGCGGCGCGGCGTGTAGCCGACGAGCTTGTAGGCGCGCAGCAAACTGCCGAAGCGCGAGCGGTAGGCGCTGCTCGAGGGCAAACCATCGGTCTCGTCAATGACGATTCCAGACAGGACGCCTTCCTGCTGGAAGAGTGTTCGCAGCGCCACCAACATCTCGTCGTCCGATAATCGGAAGGACCGCGCGGCTATGATGGTTCGGGCGGCCTCGGCCATCGCCCTCTCGACGACCGCTGGAAACACATCGTTGGCTCGCACCCACATGTCGGGCGGATTGCGGACATGCCGCCTTTTGAGTTTGAAGGACGTACGGTTCCAGACGTTGTCCCCGGCATATTTTTCGTTGATCAGCACCTGGTGAACAGTGCCGCGCGTCCACGCTCGGCCGAAGTCGGTCCGGCAACCTTCGGCGTTCAGCGCGGTCGCGATCTCGCTCTCCGACCGCTGATCGTTGACGAAGGCGCGGTAGATGCGTCGCACGATTTCGACTTCGTGCGCCGGCCCGAGCGTCAGCACCACGCGGTCGGTTTGCAGGCTCTTCTGCTCGCCACGCGCCAGTTCGCCTTTTACATTCCCGAACGGATCGATCAGCAGACGACGTAGCCCGAAGCCCGCGGCGCCCCCTTGCCGATGGCCGTTCTCGATATGGCGGCATTGCCCCTTGAACACTTTGACGGACAGCTCGCGGCTATACTCCCCAGCCATGGCGCGTTTGACGCTCTTGATGATCGTCGAGACCGGACTGCCGTCGTTGTCGAACTCTTCCGCGCAGTAATGGACGGCGATGCCGGCGCGTTTGCAGCTATGCTCGTAAAAGGCGCTTTCGTCGGCGTCCTGAAAGCGCCCCCAACGGCTGACGTCGTAGACGAGGATGGCGTCGAAATCGGCCTTTCCGCTCTCGACATCTTGGATCAGAGCTTTCAGCGCGTTCCGGCCGTTGATGCGAAGGCCGCTCTTGCCGGCGTCGGCATAGGTTCGAACGATCTCGAACCCACGCGCCGCAGCGTAGACGCGGATCACGTCAGCCTGATTTTCGGTTGAGTACTGTTGGTGTTCGGTCGACATGCGCACGTACTCGGCCGCACGCTTGGGCCTGCTTCGCGATCTCTCAGCGTCCGTTCCACGGTCTGCGCCTATCAAGATACGACATCCGATCAGCCGTTGCCCACGGCGGCGACGTTCGGTGCATTTCTGATGCAAAGGCTCGGGACGAGCTTGGGACCCGACCTTTAAGTATTCCGCATCTGGCTACTATCATGGGAGGCAGTTCCGATGCGGACGAAGAAGGGAAAGCCATTACCGAAAACGGGAAATGTATTTCCGGCAAACGGCTCCGACACCAGCGGAGCGCCGCTGTTGGCACGAATGGTGGCAGGGGCTTTGCGCGAGCATTTCATCACCCAGTCGCATGCCGTCAAGACCGTGATGACGTGGACGGATGCCAGCGACCGGACCGTCAAGAACTGGTTCGCCGGCACGCACGAACCCAGCGGTGCCCATCTTGTCGCGCTGGCTCGTCATTCCGACTGTGTGTTCCGGCTCTTCCTTTCGCTGACCCAGCATGACCCCGCGATCGTCGATCAGCTGGTCGACCTGAGAGCGCAGTTGCGAGCGACGATCCTGATGATCGACGGACTCCTGCTCTCACCGGACTGAGGCGCATACGGCGCACAGGCTTCGT
This sequence comes from Aureimonas sp. AU40, assembly GCF_001463785.1. NCBI lineage: Bacteria > Pseudomonadati > Pseudomonadota > Alphaproteobacteria > Hyphomicrobiales > Aurantimonadaceae > Aureimonas > Aureimonas sp. AU40. Next base: position 10,648 of record NZ_BBWL01000008.1, on the reverse strand, counting down.
CTGTCATGCCATGGACCACAGCCGCACCGTGCCGACGATCCCCTCGCCTTATGGTCGACAGCGTTCGGCCGTCCTGATCCGGTAACTTGCGCACCGTGACCAGGCGCAGGAACGCTGCGATAGCAGAGGCTCGAACCCGTAAGGGGCATAAGCACGCTGGCGACGAGCCATCAACGCTGCGTCACCGCAGTCCAGCAAGTCGAGCATGACGAGCGCGACGCCGTCTTTCATCGTGAGGACGGGACAGGCCGCGTTCCCCAACTGCCGCGTCTCAAATGGCCGCTTGTCCGCTTTCGCCATGCTTTGCGAGGACCGGAACTCGGCGCATCGCGAGTCCGGCTCGCGCTCGAGCGATCAAAGCACGACGCCGAAGGTATGACCGCCGCTGAACTTACCTGTTCGGATGCGTTGCTCTCAAACGATGGAACCGCGCAACCTCAGTTTATGTCGCCGTGTGCAAAGCACCGCACTCCTCCAAGCAGATCGGCGTCGCGAAGAACATTGATCTCGAACAAATAATTACGTATACGTAAGAGGAAAATAAGAAGCGCAGCGATTTCATCACGTTCGTAAGCAGAACGATCGAAATCGACTCGCCAAGCTCCATCAATGCTGCACGCCCGGAGGCCGCGATTTCGCGGACCGGGGCGTTGGGAGGATGACGTTATGGGGATGTTCGACTATCGCCGATTTTCCACCACGCAATCTGCCGAGCTTGCCGAAACGTCGCTGCAGATCGCGACCTTCGGCCAGCTCGATCGCATTTTCGGGATGGATATCGGCAAGATCACCAATGCGTTCGGCGGAAGCCTGCCGGACGGCCTGGCCGCCAACCGCGCCCACATCGCCCTGCCCGAGGGCTGGTCCAAGGTCGGCCCGGCCGCGCTCGGGCTGGGGCCCGAGGCCGTGGATGCCGACGGCTACTACATCATCAAGAGCCCGTTGACCGGGACCACCTATTCCGGCCCGCAGGCGCAGATCCTCGAAGAGCGCGACACCGCCGGGCATGTCACGCGGGTGTCCATCGCGTTCTCCGGCACCAACTCGCCGGTCGATCTGCCGGACTATACGCAACTCAACAGCGGCGAGATCGCACCGAACATGGAGCCCTTGCTCGCCGCGGTTCGTGATTACACCCTGGCTCATGGCCTCACGGCGGACCACGTCATCGTCACCGGCTACTCGCTGGGCGCCGCCTACACCAACGTCATGGCGAAATATGCCGATACGCTCGCGGGCGGCTTCTTCGCCGACAGCAGCTATATCGCGCACGAGGTTCCCTACACCTACGAAGGGCAGGACCGTGTTCTCAACATCGGTTACGAGAACGATGTCGTGCATCGCGCGGCCGGTTCCTTCCCTTCGTTCGGCGAGGCCGTGGCGCATGCGCCGGGCTTGATGGGGCAGGATTACGCGCTCAGCTCCGCGACGGACAATCTGATCCTGTTCAGCGACGATTACGCCTCGCCCGGCTGGCCGTTCGGTCCGTTCGCTCTCTACAACATCGTCGGCGGCTGGAGCGCGCATCTGGCCGGCATCACCTCCGACGCGATCGACCGGATCACGCATTCTGCCTTCTACGACTTCACCGCGCGCGACAGTCTGGTGATCGTCTCGAACCTCAGCGGCGCCGCGCGGCCCGTGACCTGGGTGGAGGACCTGCCCCGGCCATCGGACACGCACGGCCATGTCGGCGACTCCGCCTTTCTGATCGGTTCGCAATATGACGACCGGCTGCGCGGCAATGTCGGCAACGACTATATCGACGCGATGGGCGGCGACGACACGATCCGCCCGGGGCTCGGGCAGAACCGCGTCGAGGGCGGGACTGGCACCGACACGCTGGAACTGAACGGCCGGCCCGGCGACTGGACCGTCTCCAAATTGAGCGACGGTACGCTTGCGTTTTTCTCTCCCTCGCAAGGCCTGAACATCGTCTCGGGTGTCGAGAAAGTCGCGTTCCTGAACGGGCAGCATTACGCGATCGCGGCCGATCATCTCGAGGATCAGACCTGGAGCGGCCTGCTCGACTGGCGGAACCAAGATATCGGCTACACCTCGGCGCTTCAGGGAACGGCGGGCAACGACACGCTGGCGGGATCGCGGGTCTTCGGCCTCGCCGGCAACGACACGATCACCGGGACCGCGCAGGCGGACCTGCTCTACGGAGGCGCCGAGCGCGACTGGCTGGACGGCCGGGGCGGCAACGACGCGATCTATGGCGGCGAGGGCAACGACACGCTGACCGGCGGCGGCGGCGTCGACCTCCTCAACGGCGGCTTGGGCGACGATCTCTTCGTGGTCAATGCGGCGCAGCCCGGCCGCGTCACGGTCGAGGATTTCCGCCTGAGCGACGTCGAGCACGATATGATTCGGATCGTCGGGAGCGCGGACCATACGGCCGCCGAAGTGCTCGACCATGCCGAGCAGACCGAGGAGGGCGTGATGATCCATCTCGGCAGCGTGAATCTGCTGGTGGAGCACATGCTGCTGAGCAATCTGTCCTCCGACATGCTGATCGTCGGCTAAGGTCGGGGACGCCAAGCGAAGGGGCGCGGACGACAAGGACGCGCCTCTTTCCAGAATAGGCTCCACCTGTCGGCGGAAAGCGCGGCCGCCAGTTGGCAGGGGAAGACAATCGTGATGCCGTCGAGCCAAGACTGTCGAGGCGTCTCCCCCCGCTCGGGCAAGTCGGCCAGATAAGAAGTCGTGTGGTAATCAACGAGAATCCTGGCGGACCATGGGTCGGTTTCGCTTGGTTGAACCGCGATGCAAACGGGGATCGGGGTTTTCGCTTGGTTGTGATCCGACGTTTGGAGGTAAGTGATCGAGCGGCGTGGGTGATCGACAAGTCCCAGCCGATCCACCCGAGAGGGGGACATGGGGGTGTTCGGTCACCTAAGACCGGGCGATGCCATGCTCTCGCTCCTCCCCGATCGTCACGCCCGCCGTTACGAACAACGCGGATACCGCCATGCACGAGGCGCGTTCCGTGACGGGCGTGATTTTGGAAGTGGATGGCGGTCGCACGACTCGAGAGCGATCCTGCGCAGCGCAGCAGCGGCCTCCTTCGTTGGCGCGCTACACTACGATCCGCTCAACCCGGCGCTCCCCGCATGTCCCGCCGGCGAAAACTCGATCGCGGCGCGGTTCTTCCCCGCGAAGCGAGCGAAGAGGAGATAGATGATCGGCGTGGTGTAAAGCGTCAGCGCCTGGCTGACGAGCAGCCCGCCGGCGATGGCGATGCCGAGCGGGCGATGGAGATCGGCGCCCGGCCCGGTCGAGACGATCAGCGGCAGCGCTCCGGCGAAGGCGGCGAGCGTCGTCATGGTGATCGGCCGGAAGCGCTGGAGGCAGGCTTCGAAGATCGCCTCCTCCGGCGGCAGGCCGCGCCCGCGCTCCGCCTCCAGGGCGAAATCCACCAGCATGATGCCGTTCTTCTTCACGATGCCGATCAGGAGGATGATGCCGATAAAGGCGACGAGGGTTAGCTCCGTGCCGCTGACCCACAGAGCCAGAAGCGCGCCGAGCCCGGCGGACGGCAGGGTGGAGAGGATCGTCAGAGGGTGGACGAGGCTCTCGTAGAGAATGCCGAGCACGACATAGACGGCGACGAGCGCGGCGAGGATCAGGAGCGGCTGGCTGGCGCCCGACGAGGTCGCTGCCGCATCGCCCGCGAACTCGGCATGGAGCGTGTCCGGCAGGTGCATTCCCGCAACCGCCGCCCGCACCGCCGCGTTGGCCTGGTCCAACGTCGCGCCTTCCGCGAGATCGTAGGAGATCGTCACCGCCGGGAATTGGCCCTGATGGTTGACATCGACCGGCGCCTCCTCCCGCTTGATGACGGCAATGGCCGAAAGCGGCACGAGCTTGCCCCCCGCGCCGGGCACCTCGATCTTGAGGACATCCTGCGGATCGCTGGCGAAATCCGGCCCTGCTTCCAGGATGACGCGGTACTGGTTCCGCTCGCCGTAGATCGTCGTCACCTGCCGCTGCGCGAAGGCGTTGTTCAGCGCCGCGTCCACGGCCGTCATCGCGATGCCGAGCCGGCTGGCGGCCGATCGGTCCACCTCGACGCTGGCCTGCAACCCGTTCGGCTCCCGGTCGCTGCTGACGTCGGCCAGCACGCCCTCCCCCCGCAGCCGCTCCTCGATGCGCGGCGCCCAGGCGGTGAGCTCGCCGAAATCGGCGTCCCAGAGCGTGAACTGATATTCGGAATCCGCGCTGCGCGCGCCGATGCGAATGTCGCTCGGCGCGTAGACCGAGCTTTCCAGACCCGGAATGTCGGCCAAGGCCCGGCGCAGCCGGTTCACGACGATCTCGCTCGGCGGCCGCTCGGTGGCGGGCTTGAGCGACACCTGCATGGAGCCGTGATTGGCGGTGCCGAAGGTCCCGCCGCCGACCGAGGCGCCGACATTCTCCACCGCCGGATCGGCCCTCACCACGGCCAGCGCCCGGCGCTCCAGGGCGATCATGGCGGGATAGGCGATATCGCTGGCCCCTTGCGTGCTGGCCACCAGAAAGCCCGTATCCTCGCGCGGGAGCAGGCCCTTGGGCACCTGCGCATAGAGCCAGACGGTGAGCCCGACGCAGATTGCGACGCTGCCAACGGCCAGCGCGCGATGATGCAGCACGCCCTTGAGCGAGCGGGCATAGAACCTGGCAAGACCGTTCCATGCGCGGTCCAACCCCCGCGACAGCCGGCCGGCTCGGTGGCTTACAGGGGGCGCGCGCATGTGATGGGCGCAGATCATCGGCGTCAGTGTCAGCGACACGAGGGTCGAGACGGCGATGGTGAAGGCCAGCGTCAGCGAGAAGGTGACGAGAAAGCGCCCGGTGACGCCGCCCATGAAGAAGAGCGGGATGAAGGCCGCCATGAGCGAGACGCTGATGGCGATCACCGTGAAGCCGATCTGCCGGGCGCCCCGGCGCGCCGCCTCCATGGGCGAGAGGCCCTTTTCGAGTTGAGCCTGGATGGTCTCGATCATGACGATCGCATCGTCCACCACGAAGCCGCTGGCGACCGCCAGCGCCATGAGCGAGAGATTGTCGAGAGCCAGCCCCGAAAGCCACATGGCCGCGAAGGCGCCGGCAAAGGCGAGCGGCACGGTGACACCCGCCGCCAGCGTCGGCGCCCCGCCGCGCAGAAAGGCGAAGACCACGGCCATGACCAGCCCGATCGTGACGAGCAGCGTGCGCTGCATGTCCTCGACGCTGGCGTGGATCGTGCGCGTCCTGTCCTGCAGGATGTCGATGCGGATGCCGGCGGGCAGGAGCGCGCCAAGTTCGGGAACCAGCGCCTTCACCGCGTCCACCGTCCGCACCACGTTGGCGTCCGCCGCCTTGGTGAGGGTGAGGATCACCGCCGGCTGACCGTTGAACCAGGCCTCGGAGCGGCGGTTGCGCACGCCCGGCTCGACGGTTGCAATGTCGCCGAGGCGCAGCGCCGTGCCGTCGGCGGCGCGAAGGACGATGGCGGCATAGTCCTCAGGCGTCGTCAGCTGCGCGTCGAGCGTGATCGCGTAGCCCGCGCCCGGCGCGTCGATCGAGCCGACCGGGCTTAGCGTATTGGCGTTGACGATGGCGTTGCGCACGTCCGCGGCCGAGAGGCCGGTTGCGGCGAGGCGCTGCGGATCGACGCGAACGCGCACGGCCGGCTGGTCCGCGCCGCTGACCGACACGTCGCCGACGCCTTCCACCTGCGCGATGCGCTGGACGAGAACGCTGTCGGCGATGCCGAACACCGCGCTCGCGGTCGTCGTGTCGGAGGTGAGCGCCAGGGTGAGGATGGGCGCGGCGGCGGGGTTGGCCTTTCGGAGCGAGGGCAGGCCCGGCATGTCGCTCGGCAGATCCGCGACGGCGGCGTTGATCGCCGCCTGCACGTCGCGCGCCGCGCTGTCGACGCTGCGCGAAAGGTCGAACTGGAGCGAGATGCCGGTGGCGCCGAGCGCGCTGGTGGAGGTCATCTCGGTAAGACCCGCGATGGCGCCGAGATGGCGCTCCAGCGGGGCGGCGACGCTTTCGGCCATGCTCTCGGGATCGGCGCCCGGCCGGCTCGCATTGACCCGGATCGTCGGCAGGTCCACCGCCGGCAGGCTCGCCACCGGCAGGAGATGGTAGGCGACGAGGCCGAGCAGCAGAAGGCCGATCGCCAGAAGCGTGGTGCCGATCGGCCTGTCGATGAACGGATCGGACAGCCTCACGCAGCCTGGCTCCCCGGCTTCTCCAGCGCAGGCGGCGCGAACCGGCGCTTCAGTCCGTCCAGCGCGAGGTAGATCACCGGCGTCGTGTAAAGCGTCAGAAGCTGGCTGAGCAGCAGCCCCCCGATGATGGAGATGCCGAGCGGCACGCGCAGCTCCGCCCCCGCCCCGCTGGCGAAGGCGAGCGGCAGCGCGCCGAACAAGGCGGCCAGCGTCGTCATCATGATCGGGCGAAAGCGGAGCGTGGCCGCCTTCAGGATCGCCTCGCGCGGCGCCAGCCCCTCGCCGCGCTCCGCTTCCAGCGCGAAGTCGATCATCATGATCGCGTTCTTCTTCACGATGCCCATCAGAAGCACGATGCCGATCAGCGCGATCAGCGACAGGTCCTGCCCGGTCAGCATCAGGGCCAGAAGCGCGCCGACGCCGGCCGACGGCAGGGTGGAGAGGATGGTCAGCGGATGGACGGCGCTCTCATAGAGAAGGCCAAGCACGATATAGATCGTGACCACCGCCGCGAGGATCAGCCATGGCTCGTTGGCCGCCGAGCGGGCGAACTCCTCCGTGTCGCCGCTGGTACGCCGCTGGATGGAATCGGGCAGGCCGATGGTCCGCTCGGCCTCCTTCACGGCGGCGAGCGCGGTGCCGAGCGAGGCGCCGGGCGCGAGGTTGAAGCTGATCGTGGCGGAGGGAAACTGCTCGTCGCGGCTGACCACCAGTGGGCCGGTGCCGTAAGACAGCGAGGCGAAGGCGCCGAGCGGCACCATGGCCCCGCCGCTGCCCGGCAGATGGATCCCCTCCAGCGAGGCGGGGTCGGCCTGGAAGCGCGGCGCGGCCTCCAGAATGACGCGGTACTGGTTGGCCTCGCCGTAGATCGTGCTGATCTGGCGCTGGCCGAACGCGTCGTAGAGCGTGTCGCTGATCTGTTGCATGGAGATGCCGAGCCGCGACGCCGCTGCGCGGTCGATCGCCACCGCGAGACGGCCACCGCCCTGCTCGGCGTCGGAGGCGACATCGCTCAGCGCCGGCTCCGAGGAAAGCTGCCGCGTCAGCCGCTCTGCCCAGCCGGCCACCTCGCCCGCCTCGGCGCCCGTCAGCGTATATTGGTAGGCGCCCCGGCTCGCCCGGGTCGAGATGGCGATGTCGCGCTGGCTCTGGAACGTCGCCTGAAGGCCTGGCATGTCGGCAAGGCTGGCGCGCAGCCGCGCGATCACCTCGTGCGCGCCTATGCCCCGCTCCTCACGGGGCTTCAGCACGAGGCTATAGACGGCGGTGTTCAGCGTCAGGTTGGAGGCGCTGGTGCCGATCGCCGCCGTGACGCTTTTGACCGCCGGATCGGCTCGCAGCCGATCGCCGACCTTGGCCTCGATCGTCCGCATGGCGTCGAAGGACACGGCCGGCTCGGCCTCCACCGTGGCGGTGACGAGCCCGGTGTCCTGTTCGGGCAGGAAGCCCTTGGGAATCGTGACGGCGAGCCAAAGCGTGAGGGCGAGCGTCGCGCCGGTCAGAAGCAGCATCAGCCGCCCGTGGCGCACGGCGAGATCGAGCGAGCGGCGATAGGCTTCGTTCATCGCGTCCATGGCGCGGTCGAGCGGGCCGGTAAGGCCGCGTCCATCGTGCCGGGGCGCGCGCAGGAGCCGCGCGCACATCATAGGCGTCAGCGTCAAGGAGACGAGCGCGGAGACGACCACGGCGATGGTCAGCGTCAGCGCGAACTCCCGAAACATGCGCCCGACCAGCCCGCTCATGAACAGGAGCGGAATGAACACGGCGATCAGCGAGGCCGTGAGCGAGACGATGGTGAAGCCGATCTCGCCCGCGCCCTTCAGCGCCGCCGCCATCGGCGTCTCGCCCGCCTCCAGATGGCGGGCGATGTTCTCGATCATCACGATCGCATCGTCCACCACGAAGCCGGTGCCGATGGTGAGCGCCATCAGCGAGAGATTGTCGAGGCTGAAGCCGCAGAACCACATGACGGCAAAGCTCGCCACGAGCGACAGCGGCAGGGCGATGCCGGCGATCAGCGTCGCCGAGAGCGTGCGCAAAAACAGGAACACCACGAGGATGACCAGCGCGACGCTGACGGCGAGCGTCCATTGCACGTCATGGATCGAAGCGCGGATCGTCTCGGTCCGATCACTTACCACATCCAGCGAAGCGCCGGCCGGCAGCGCCTCGCGCAGGCGCGGCAGCTCGCGGTTGATGTCCGCCACGGTCTCGATCACGTTGGCGCCGGGCTGGCGCATGATCTCGACCACCACCGCCGGGCGCCCCTGATAGAAGGCGCCGACGCGGCTGTTCTCCAGCCCTTCCACCACGTCGGCGACGTCGCTGAGACGCACCGGCGCGCCGTTGCGATAGGCGACGATCAGCGCGCGATAGGTCGCGGGATCGTGGATCTGGTCGTTGGCGGCAAGCGTAAAGGACTGGCTCGACCCGTCCACCACGCCCTTGGCGCCAGAGACATTGGCGTTGGAAACGGCGTTGCGCAGGTCTTCGAGGCCAAGCCCATAGGCGGCAAGGCGCGTCAGGTCCACCTCGATGCGGATCGCCGGCTTCACCCCGCCCTGGATGCGCACGTCGCCGACGCCGGACACCTCCGCCAGCCGCTGGGCCAGGACCGTGTCGGTGAAGTCGCTGAGATCGCGCAAGGGGTAGGTGTCGGAATGAAGCGCGAGCGTGACGATGGGCGTCGCGGCGGGGTTCACCTTCGCATAGGTCGGGGGATAGGGCAGCGCGCGGGGCAGGCCGCCGGCCGCCGCGTTGATCGCGGCCTGCACATCCTGCGCCGCGCCGTCGATGTCGCGCCCGAGCTGGAATTGCAGCGTGATCTGGCTGATGCCGAACGCGCTGGCGGAGGTCATGCCGGCCAGCGCCGGGATCTGCCCGAGCGGGCGCTCCAGCGGCGCGGTGACGAGGGCGGCCATCGTGTCGGGGTCGGCGCCCGGCAGCTGCGTGGTGACGCGGATCGTCGGAAACTCGACCTGCGGCAGCGGCGCCACGGGCAGCGAGGCGAAGCCGAGACACCCCGCGATCAGCACCGCGATGGCGAGAAGCGTCGTCGCGACCGGCCGTTGGATGAAAGGGGTGGACAGGCTCATCGGGCCGGCGCGCCCGTGCCCGGTTCGGATGCGGGGGCCTGTCCGGGGGCGGAAGACGGGGCGCGCTGAAGAGCCGCCTCGGGCGCGCGAGGCGCCGCCTCGCTTTCCGGCGCCGCGCGCTCTCCCGCTTCCGCCGCCTGAACCGCCGGGTCGCCCTGCCCCGGTCCCGAAGCCTCGACGGGCGCGCCGAGATCAGAGGTGCGGGCCGGCGGTGCGTCCGCCTTGGTCTTCGCTTCCGATGCGGTCGGCCCGGCGTGGCCCGATTCGGGGGGCGCCGTGCCGGCCGCCGGCGCGGCGGCGGTCGGGGGCTTGGGCCCATGCTTGCCCTTATGGTGCTTGCCGCCGCCCGCTTCGGCGATCGGCACCGCGAGCTTGGCCGGGTCGGCCTCCTCGGGCGAGGACACGCGCACGCTCGCCCCGTCCTGCAACCGCGCGAAGCCTGTGGTAACGACGAGCTCGCCGACCGAGAGGCCCGCGTCGACGACGCTGGTGCGCTCGTCCTGCAGCGTCACGGTGACGGGGCGCAGCTGCACGTGATTGTCGGCCGAGACGACATAGACATAGGCCCCGGTCGGGCCGCGCTGCACGGCGGCGCTCGGGACGGTCAGGACGTCGCGCCGGGTTTCCACGAGCAGCCGCGTGTTGACGAACGCGCCCGGCCAGAGCGCCAGCGTCTCGTTGGGAAACTCGGCCTTGAGGCGCACCGTGCCGGTGGTCGGGTCCACCTGATTGTCCACCACCGTGAGCCGCCCCTCGGCCAGCACCTCGCCCTCTTCGCTCGACAGCGCGTCCACGCGAAGCGGGCCTTCGCGGCTGGCGGCGTTGACGCGCGCGAGCTGCTGCTGCGGCACGGAGAAGATCACGGCGATCGGCCGGATCTGCGACAGGGTGACGATGCCGGTCGCGTCGCCGCTGCTCACCAGATTGCCGACATCCACCGTGCGAAGGCCGGTGCGCCCGCTGATCGGCGCGGTGATCGTGGTGTAGGAAAGCTGCGCCTCGGCGGCCTCGACGGCGGCCTGGTCGGCCGCGACCTGAGCCCGGTTCTGCGCCACCAGCGCCCGCTGGTTGCCGACAAGCTGCTCCGTCATGTTGCCGGACTGCACGAGCCGCTCGTCGCGCTGAAGCTCGCGTTCGGCATTGAGGAGAACCGCCTCGTCCTGCGCCTTCTTGGCGAGGGCCTGATCGCGTTGCGCCTTATAGAGCGCGTCGTCCAGCCGGGCGATCGGATCGCCCTTCTGAAGATCCTGCCCCTCGCGAAAATCGATCTCGGCGATCTTGCCGGAAACCTGCGCGCGGACCAGCACGGAATTCACCGGCTTGGCGGTGCCGACGCCGCCGACATAGACC
>NZ_BBWL01000007.1:0-52034 GCF_001463785.1 Aureimonas sp. AU40 | reverse complement strand
ACATAGACCGGCCTGTCGGCCGTGACCGCCGGCACCGCCACCACCGGCACGGCGCGATCGCGCGCCGGCTGGGCCGCGGTCTGCGCTCCCAGTCCTGGCAGGCGCGCCAAGGCCGGCGCCAGCCAGCCCTCGCGGCCGGCATAGCCAGCGACGGCGGCCGCCAGACCCAGCCCGAGAATGACGATCGTCCTGCCTGCGCTCATGTCGATTTCGGTCCGGCTCTTGTGCGCGATGCCCGTCGGCTCCGGCGCTCGCGGGTCGCCGCGAGTCGCCAGCCCGCCAACAGGCCGATTGAAGCGCAGGACTATGACGGCACGCCCCTCGGCGCATGGGAATCTTCATTAATTCTTCGATAGGAACGGCCTGTCCAGCCCGCCGCCGATCCAGGCGATCGACACGCGAGGAGCGCGCGATCTAGGCCGCCTCTTCCCCGGCAAGCCCATTCTCTCGAACGCGGCCAAGGCGGAAGGATGTTTCGGCGCGTCTCGCCGCAACGAAACCACCGGCCTTCAAAATCCACCAATAGAGTAGACAATAAGGCTCAGTGAGGGAGGTCCAACAGCGGCCTTGCAGGGCCTGGGCTCCCTCGTCCCGTCGCCCGGCCGCGTGCCGGCGCGACGGGGCGCCGCTTCTTGCCCGACGAGGAATGCCATGAGCCGACCCCCCTTCCTGACCCTCACGCGGCGCGGTTTCGGCCTCATGGCACTAGGTCTCGCGATGGCGTCCTCGGCCGCCTTCGCGCAAGGGGCGCCGAAGGCCGGCGGCACGCTGATCTATCTCGAGCAGCAGCCGCACACGAACCTCTACCCGCCGGCCGGGGGCTTCTACCCCAATGGCGGCATTCTCAACCAGATCACCGACAAGCTGACCTATCAGAACCCGCGGACGCTGGAGATCGAGCCTTGGATCGCCGCCTCCTGGGAAGTCAATGCGGACTCCACGCAGTACACGTTCCACCTCAGGCCCGGCGTCACCTTCTCGGACGGCACGCCGCTCGACGCCGCCGCCGTGGCTCTGAACTACGACACGTTCGGCCTCGGCGTGAAGGAGCGCAACTTTCCCGTTTCCGAGGTCTTCAACAATTATGCCCGGTCCGAGGTGATCGACCCGCAGACGGTGCGGTTCCACTTCAAGGCGCCGAGCCCCGGCTTCCTCCAGGGCACGTCGGTGATCGGCTCAGGGCTCGTCGCCCCCGCGACGCTCCAGCGCGGCTTCGCCGAGCTGGGCGACGCCACGAGGATCATCGGGTCTGGCCCCTTCGTGGTGGCGAGCGAGACGATCGGCACGGAACTCGATCTCAAGGCGCGCCCGGACTATAGCTGGGGTCCGGCCCGGCATCCGCACCAGGGCCGCGCACTTCTGGACGGCATCCGCTACGTGATCGTGCCGGAGGACGGGGTCCGCATTGGCGCGCTGGTCTCCGGACAGGGCGACGTGGTGCGTCAGATCCAGGCCTATGACGAGGAGCAGGTAACCTCGCAGGGTTTCGCCATCCACGCGCCCTCGACGCGCGGCGTCAACAACAGCATCGTCTTCCGGCCCGATAATCCGCTGGTCGCGTACGTGCGCGTGCGCCAGGCTCTGCTGCACGGCACGGACACGGACGCGATCGTCAAGACGCTCTATTCCCGCAACTATCCCAAGGCGACCTCGATCATCGCCTCGACGGCAACGGGCTATGTCGACCTTTCCGCCAAGCTCGGCTTCGACCCTGCCAAGGCCGCTTCCCTTCTGGACGAGGCGGGCTGGACGCTGGGCGCGTCCGGCCTGCGCGAGAAGGACGGCCAGCCCCTGGCCTTCACCGCCTACGAATCCCTGCCCCAGCCGCAGAACCGGGCCATGCTGCAACTCGTCGCGCAACAATGGGCGACGCTCGGTGTCAAGCTGACCGTGCTGGGCGGCGACGCCGGCAGCGCGGTCGCCGACAATCTCGACCCCGCCAAGACCGCCGTTTCCCCGGCCATGGTCGGCCGCGCCGATCCCGACGTCATCAAGAGCCAGTACTACCCGAAGAACCGCAACGTCCTGCTGCAGACCGGCGGCGTCAGCGACAAGGTGAGGAGCTTCCACGACGACAAGCTGAACGGGCTGCTCGAGGCCATCGCCGCCGAGACCGATCGCGCCAAGCGCCTCGCCCTTGTCGCCGAAGTGCAGACCTACGTCGTGGACGAGGCTTATGCGATCCCGATCTTCGAGGAGCCGCAGGTCTACGGCGCCGCGCCCTACGTGAAAGACCTGGGTTTCGAGGCGGTGGGCCGGCCGAGCTTCTACGGCGCGTGGCTCGACAAATGAGCGCGCGCTTCCTCGGCCAGCGCCTCGCCCAGGCGCTCTTCGTGCTCTGGGCGACCTTCACCCTCTCCTTCGTGCTCCTGCAGCTCATGCCGGGCGATGCGATCCTGATCCGCTTCGTCGGCGGCGACATGGGTCTCAGCCCCGAGGCGGTGGCCGGCATCCGCGCTTTCTACGGCGCCGACGCCCCGGTCTGGCAGCAATATGGGCAGACGCTTCTGAGCTTCCTCCGGGGCGAGTTCGGCTTCTCCATCGTCTCCGGCGTCTCGGTCGCGCAGGAGATCGCCGCCAATCTGCCCGCGACGCTCTGGCTCTCGGGGCTGGCCTTCGCGGCGGCCCTCACGCTGGCGGTGACGATCGCCCTTCTCGCCACCCTGCCGCCCTTCGCCTTCCTGCGCGAAACCTTCGCCTCGCTGCCGGGGCTGATGGTGTCCATTCCCGTCTTCTGGATCGGCGTCGTCCTGATCCAGGTCTTCTCGTTCCGGCTCGGCCTCGTGTCGGTGATCGCGCCCGGCCCTTGGGAACGACTGGCGCTGCCGGTCGCCGCCATCGCCGTGCCGATCGCCGCCCACATCGCGCAGGTGCTGATCCGCAGTCTGGAAGCGGCCTCCGCCCAGCCCTTCGTTGCGGTCGTCCGCGCCAAGGGCGCATCGCCCGCGCATGTCCTTTTTCACCACACGGTCCGCAACGCGCTCCTGCCCGTTCTCACCATCGGCGGCCTTCTGGTCGGCGAACTCCTGACCAGCGCCGTGGTGACGGAGGCCGTGTTCGGCCTGAACGGGCTCGGGAGCCTCGCCGTGCGCTCGGTGCGCAACCAGGACACGGCCGTGTTGCAGGCCATCGTCGTGATCTCGGCGCTCGCCTTCGTCACGATCAACCTCCTGGTGGATCTCACCTATCCGATCGTGGACCCGCGCCTGCGGCACGGCGCGGAGGTGCCGGCATGAGCTCGACCCTGATGGAAGCGCCGCTCACCGTGGATCGTCCGGCGAAGCCGATGGCGAAGCGCCGCCGCCTCCCCCTCGGCCTGGCGCTGGCCTTGACCGTGCTCGCGCTGGCTGCGGCTTTCGCGCTCGTGCCTTCGCTGTTCACCGATGCGAGCCCGATTGCGGGCATTCCCGGCAACCAACTGAAAGCGCCCGGCGCCCTGCACTGGCTCGGCACGGACGAACTCGGCCGGGACGTTCTGACCCGCCTCGTCTACGGCACGCGCTATTCGCTCTCCGGCGCGGTGATCGCAGTCGCCGTCGGCCTCGGCTTCGGCACCTTGATCGGCCTCATCGCCGGCTCGCTGGGCGGGCGGGCGGACGCCGCCCTGATGCGGATCGTGGATGTCATGCTGGCGATCCCGAGCCTGCTTCTGGCTCTATCCTTCATCGTCATCCTGGGCTTCGGCCATGCCCAGGTCGCGGTCGCCGTCGGCATCACCTCGATCGCCAGTTTCGCGCGGCTGGTGCGTTCGGAAGTGCTCGGCGTCCGGCGCTCGGACTATGTCGAGGCCGCCTTCGGCTCGGGCGGCAGCTTCGCCAAGGTGCTCTGGCGCCACGTGCTGCCCAACTCGCTGACGACCGTCCTCGCCTATGCCGCGCTGCAGCTCGGCTGGGCCATCCTGCAGATTTCCACGCTCGGCTTTCTCGGCTACGGCGCGCCGCCGCCGACGCCGGAATGGGGTCTGATGATCGCCGAAGGGCGCAACTATATGGCGCGCGCCTGGTGGCTCACCGTCTTTCCCGGCCTTGCCACGATCGCGGTCGTGCTCGCCGCCAACCGGCTCGGCCGCGCCCTATCGGGAGGAAGCCGATGAACGCCCCCCTGAACGCCGCGAGAGACGCCGCACCGCCGCTGTTGCGGATCGAAAACCTCACCGTTTCCTATGACGGGCGCCCCACGGTCCGCGATGTCGGCCTCAGCATCGCGCCCGGCGAGGTCGTCGCGCTGGTCGGCGAGTCCGGCTCGGGCAAGACCACGACCGCGCAGGCCGTGATGGGCCTTCTGCCCGCCAACGGCCGGATCGAGGCGGGGCGCATCCTCCTGAACGGCGAGGACATCACCCGCTGGCCCGACCGGCGCCTCGCGGCGATCCGGGGCCGGGTCGTGAGCTTGGTGCCGCAGGACCCCGGCTCCTCGCTCGACCCCGTGCAGACGATCGGCGCGCAGCTGACCGAGATCTTCCGCCTGCATGGCAGACGCGACAAGGTGGCCAACCGCGAGGAGGCGCTGGCGCTGCTCGCCCGCGTCGGCCTGTCCGAGCCCGAGCTGCGTTTCCGGCAATATCCGCACGAGCTTTCCGGCGGCATGAAGCAGCGCGTCCTGATCGCCATCGCACTGGCACTGAAGCCGGCGCTGGTGATCGCGGACGAGCCGACCAGCGCGCTCGACGTCACCGTGCAGAAGCGCATCCTCGATCTGATCGACGATCTCAGCCGCGAAAACGGCACGGCCGTCCTTCTCGTCACCCACGATCTCGCCGTCGCCGCCGACCGGGCGGATCGGATCGTGGTCATGCGCGGCGGGCGGATCGAGGAGGAAGGGCCGGCGCGGACCCTGCTGGCTGAGCCGCGACAGGCCTACACCAAACGCCTCCTCACCGACGCGCCGGTCTTCTCGCCGTCCCGGCGGCCCTTTCCCGCGCCCGCTCGGCACGCCGATCCCGCCATCGTGGTGGACGGGCTGGTGCATGCGTTCGGCGGTGCAAGGGCCGGCTTGCCGGCCGTGGACGGGGTGAGCTTTTCCGTCGCGCGCGGCACGACCCATGCGCTGGTCGGCGAATCCGGCTCGGGCAAGACCACGACGGGACGGGCCGTCGCCGGCTTTCTGAAGCCGACCGCCGGGCGGGTCACGGTGGAGGGCGAGGACGTGACGCGCCTGTCCGGCCAGCGCCTGCGCCAGTTCCGCCGCCGCATCCAGCTCGTCTACCAGAACCCTTTCGCCTCGCTCGATCCGCGCCAAAGCGTGGAGGGCATCGTCGAGGAACCGCTCCTGAATTTCGAGCCGATCGAGAAGGGAGAGCGCCGCCGGCGCGTCGCCGCCATGCTGGAGCGGGTGCATCTCCCATTCGAGCTCGCCGAGCGGCGCCCGGCCGCCTTGTCAGGTGGCCAACGGCAGCGGGTCGCCATCGCCCGCGCGCTGATCCTTTCGCCCTCGATCCTGGTGCTGGACGAGGCCGTCTCGGCGCTCGACGTCACCGTGCAGGCGCAGATCCTGTCGCTGCTCGGCGAACTCCAGCGCGATCTCGGCCTGACCTATCTGTTCATCTCGCACGATCTCGCCGTGGTGCGGGCCATCGCCGACAGCGTCAGCGTCATGAAGGCCGGGCGCATCGTGGAGGCGGGGCCGGTGGAGGCGGTGTTCCGCCATCCCACTGAGCGCTACACGCGCCAGCTCGTCGAGGCCATTCCGGGCCGGCGACACGAAGTTCCGTCCGCAGAAGGCGCTTTCGCATGACCAAACGCATCGGGTTCTTCACGCGGCTTCTGGACGATGCGCCGCCCGCCGAGCGCTACCGGCTGGCGTTGGCGCAGGTGGTGGAGGCCGAGCGGGTCGGCTTCGACGCGGCCTGGGTGGCGCAGCACCATTTCAACGGCGACGAGGGCGGCCTGCCCTCGCCCTTCGTGTTCCTGGCTTCGGCGGCCGCCGCCACCTCGCGTATCCGGCTGGGAACCGGCATCGTCACCCTGCCCATGGACGAGCCGATCCGCGTCGCGGAAGACGCGGCGGTTCTCGACCATCTGTCGGGCGGGCGGCTGGAGCTTGGGCTCGGAGCGGGCGGCACGCCCTCCTCCTTCGCGCCGTTCGGTCTCGACAGCGAGCAGCGCGGCCCGATCTACGGCGCGAAGGTCGAAACGCTCCGCCGCGCCCTGCGCGGGGAGGATCTCGGCGCCGGCAACCGCCTTTATCCCCCGGCCGGCAATCTCGACGCGCGCGTCTGGCAGGCGACCTTCTCGGCGGCGGGGGGCGAGCGCGCGGGCGGGGCGGGCGACGGTCTGCTTCTTTCGCGCACCCAGCCACGTCCCAAGGACGCGCCGGCGGCCTCGCTGGCCGCGTTGCAGCTGCCGATCGTGGAAGCCTATCTCGGCGCGCTGCCCGCCGGCATCGCACCCCGCATTCTCGCCTCGCGCAGCGTCTTCGTGGCCGACGATCGGGACGAGGCACGCCGATTGGCGGAAACGGGCCTTCGCCGTGTCGCCGCGCATTTCGCCGCGAGCGGCCACATCATCCTGGGCGACACGCTGGACGATCTCCTGCGGACCTTCGACAGCCATGTCGGCACGCCCGAGGAGGTGGCCGAGAGCCTGGTGAGAGACGAGACGCTCCAGCACGCGAGCGAGGTCTCGGTGCAGGTGCATTCGATCGACCCGCCCCATTCCTTCATCCTGCGCTCGATCGAGCTGTTCGCCACGCGCGTCGCACCGGCGCTCGGCTGGCGCGAATCCGCGCGTCTCGCCCTGGCGCGCGCCATCTGACACTACCCCGGAGGAGAGCGACCCCATGACCGACCAAAGGCGGGACCTGATCGACGAGCTGGCCGGCATCGCGCCCGGTTCGGCGCTCGACGCCATCCGCAGCCGCCGCGCGGTGGCGCGAGAGAATGCGCAAGCGAGCTACGCGCTGCTTCTCGACCCGAAGGAGCCCGGCGATTTCGAGGCGGGAGACCGGCGCGCCGTCGCGGCCTTCGTCGCCGCGCTGCACGGCGACGAAGGCGTCACCGCCCATTACCGCGCGCTCCTCGGCGACGGCGGCCGGGCGGATGCGATCGAGCGCGAGGCCGAGCGCGCCGGCACGAGCGGCCCCTATGGCGCCTATCCGCCCGGCCCTCTCAGCGGCGAAGACCGCGCCGGGCTGCGCTACCGCGCGGACGCAGCGGCCATCGCTGGGCTGGGCGAGCGGCTGGCCGCCGGGCTGGAACACGCCCATCTCCTCGTCTTCCACCCGCGCGACGCCAAGGCGGAAGACCTCGGCCGCCTGCTCTCGGCCGGGTGGACGCCGGACGCGATCGTCACCCTCTCGCAGCTCGTATCCTTTCTCGCCTTCCAGATCCGCGCGGCGATCGGCCTGCGCGCGCTGGCCCGCGCCGGAGACGCCGCATGAACGCCCCGCTTCGCCCCTCGCCCGCCGCAGATCTCCTGCACCATCCCGAGAACCGAGAGCCCAACGCCTTCACGCAGGAGGAGCTGGGCTGGCTGCCGTCGCTGGCGCCGCTCGCCGTGGAAGAGCTGACCGAGCGCCATTACGAGGGCCTGACGGAACGCAGCCGCGCGCAGTCGGCCTATTTCCGCCTCCTGGCGCGGGACCCCGACGTGCTGGGCGCGCGCACCCGCACCGACAAGGACATCTTCTACAACACCGAGGGCGGCCTGCCCCGGGCCGAGCGCGAGCTGGCGGCCACCGCCGTCTCCCGCGTCAACGGCTGCATCTACTGCGCCTCCGTCCATGCCCGCTTCGCCACGCGCCATTCCAAGCGCGCGGCGGATGTGGATCGTCTCCTGAAGGAAGGCACCGATGCTCGGCTGGACCCGCGATGGGACGCGGTGGTGGAGGCCGCCTCCCGGCTGACCGAAACGCCGACGCGCTTCGGCGAGGTCGAGATCGCCAAGCTGCGCGCGGCGGGCTTGGCGGACGACGAGATCGTCGACCTCGTCTTCGCCAGCGCCTTCTTCAACTGGGCCAACCGGCTGATGCTGTCGCTGGGCGAGCCCGAAGCGCCCGCCCGGGCCTGAGGCAGTCTCAGGAGCCGGCGAAGATGGCGGCGACCTCCGCCTCGCCGAGGCGGTGGATGCCCCCGGCCTCCAAATCGGCCGGCAGCGCGAGGCCGCCGACCGACTCGCGGTGCAGCGCCTCGACATGGTTGCCGGTCGCCGCGAACATGCGACGCACCTGATGATAGCGCCCTTCGTGGACCTGCAGGACGGCTTCCCGCTCGCCCACCACGTCCAGCTCGGCAGGGGCGAGCGGCTTGGTCTCGCCTTCCAGCATCATCGTGCCGGAGGCGAAGAGCGCCGCCTCGCCGCCTGTGAGCGGCCGGGCGAGATGGGCGCGATAGCGCTTGGCGACATGCCGGCTCGGCGAGATGATGCGATGGAGCAGCGCGCCGTCGTCGGTCATCAGAAGAAGGCCCGAGGTTTCCTTGTCGAGCCGGCCCACCGTCGAGATGGCGGGATCGCGCCGCCGCCAGCGCGACGGCAGGAGATCGTAGACCAGCGGCCCCGCTTCCTTATGGGAGCAGGTGACGCCGAGCGGCTTGTTCACCATCAGGATGAAGCCCGGCAGCGGGTCCAGCGCCTCGCCGTCCACCCGAAGCCGGGTTTCGAGATCGGGCGTGAGCGCGATGCGCTCGTCGGCCCGCGCCAGCGGCGCGCCGTCCAGAAAAATGCGGCCGTTCTTGGCCAGAAGCTGGATCTCGCGGCGCGAGGCATAGCCCATGTTGGCCAGCAGCTTGTCGAGGCGGGAGGTCGGGGTCTTGGTCATTTGCGCGCTTCGAAGATCTTGTAGCCGGCCTCTTCCACTCGCGTCTCGACGCTGCGGAAACTCGTTCGCAGCACGTCCTCGTAGGGCATGTGCCGATTGGCGACGAGAAGCAGCGCGCCGGAGCGGCGCAGCATGCGAGCGGCGGCCGTGATGAAGGCTTGGCCGAGCCCGCGATCCTCGATCCCCTCGGCGTGGAAGGGCGGGTTCGACACGACGAAGTCGAGATCGCCGAGGCCCGTTTCGCGCGCGTCAGCCCAGAGCACGGCGGCGCGCGGGTCGGCGACGTTGAGCCTCGCCGCCTCCACGGCGCGACGATCGATCTCGACCAGCGTCAAGGCCTCGACCTTGGGCGAGGCGAGCACGGCCTTGGACAGGATTCCGAGCCCCGCGCCGAGATCGGCGCCCCGCCCGGCGAGCGGCGGCAGATGGCGCAGAAGCAGCGCCGAGCCGGGGTCGATGCGGTTCCACGAGAAGATGCCGGGCTGCGAATGAAGGCCGATCGCCTCGACAAAGCTGGGCGAGCCTTCCGCGATGGCTTCCGCCAGCCCGTTCGGATCGGCGGGCTTCTGCGTGCCGCAGATGCGCTGGCGCGCCTTAGAGCGCTCGGCGACCTCGCAGCCGAAGCCTTCCAGCTCGGCGCGAAGGCGCTGGCCGCCCTTGTCCTTGGGCGCGAGCACTGTCAGCGCGCCGCCGAGCGCGAGCGTGCGCAGCGCCTGGGCCAGGACATAGCGGCGCTCGATCGAGCCGGGCGGGGCTGCAACGGTCAGCGCGTCCAGCGCGCCGTCGGCCAGAGCCTCGAAGGCGCCGCCGCCGGGCCGCAACGGCGAAAGCTGCAAGGCGCCGTCCGGCACGTCCACGAGGTCGGCGGGCGGCGCGCCATAGACGGCGGCTCGCGGCGAAAGGGGGGAAAGGATCTCGGTCACGCCCGTGCCATAGCAGCTTTGGCGCAGCGGCCGAAACCCCAGTTCGACCGGCGGCAGAGCCGACATGACGGCTCTGCCCTTGCCGGGAAGCCTCAGACGGACAGCGCCCCCTCCAAATCGGCGATCAGGTCGTCCGCGTCCTCGATGCCGACCGACAGGCGCACGAGCGAATCCGAGATGCCGATCGCGGCGCGCTGCTCGGCGGGAATGCTGCCATGGGTCATGGTGGCGGGGTGCTCGATCAGGCTTTCGACGCCGCCGAGACTTTCGGCCAGCGTGAAAAGACGCGTGCGCTCCAGAAAGCGCTTGGTGCCGGCGAGATCGCGGTCGAGTTCCACCGAGATCATGCCGCCGAAGCCCGCCATCTGCCGCCGCGCGACCTCGTGCTGGGGATGGCTGGCGAGCCCGGGATAGAGCACGCGGCGGACATCGGCGCGCGCTTCCAGCCATTCGGCGACGCGCTGCCCGTTCTGGGAATGGCGCTCCATGCGCAGCGCCAGGGTCTTGATGCCGCGCAGCGCCAGGAAACTGTCGAACGGGCCGGAGATCGCGCCAATGGCGTTCTGCAGGAACTTCAGCCGGTCGGCCAGATCGCGGTTCTCGCCCACCACCGCGCAGCCGCCCACCATGTCGGAATGGCCGTTCAGATATTTCGTGGTGGAATGGACCACGATGTCGATGCCGAGTTCCAGCGGCCGCTGAAGCGCCGGGCTGCAGAACGTGTTGTCGGCCACCGTCAGGAGGCCGCGCCGGCGGCCAATCTCCGCGATCACCTCCAGATCCACGATGCGTAGCAGCGGATTGGTCGGCGTCTCGATCCAGAGAAGCCGCGTTTCGGGCCGGATCGCCGCTTCCACGGCCTTCGGGTCGGTGAAGTCGGCAAAGCTGACCTCGAGCCCGGCCGAGCGCTTGCGCACCCGCTCCAGCAGGCGGAACGTGCCGCCATAGATATCGTCGGTCGCCACGATATGCGCGCCGGAATCGAGGAGTTCCAGCACCGTCGCGATGGCCGCCAGCCCCGACGCGAAGGCGAAGGCGGCGCTGCCGCTTTCGAGATCGGCCACCGCGCGCTCGAAGGCGAAGCGCGTCGGGTTCTGCGAGCGGGCGTATTCGAAGCCCTTGTGGACGCCGGGGCTTTCCTGCGCATAGGTCGAGGTGGCGTAGATCGGCACCATCACCGCCCCTGTGGCCGGGTCGTGCTGCTGCCCGCCATGGATCGTGCGGGTGGCGAAGGCGGGGCGGTTGCGGCTTTGGCTCATGGGGCATGCCTCAGGTGGTTGATCAGGTCGATCCGGGTGACGAGGCCGACGAAGCTTTCGCCGTCCATGATGATGGCGACCTCGTTCCGGTCGAAGACGGGCAGCAGCGCGTCCAGCGTCTGCGTCGCCTGCAATGTGTGGACATCGGCGGTCATGGCGCCGAGCACGGCCGAGCTGAAGCGATCCCACCGCCCCTCCACCGGCCCTTCGACGCGGGCGAGAATGTCGCCCTCGTCGATGATGCCGACGAGCCGCCCCTCGTCGAGAACCGGCAGCTGCGACACGTCGGCCCGGCGCATCCGCCCATAGGCGTCGAGCAGGCTGTCGGCGGGCGAGACGAAGACCGTCTCGCCCCGCAGGTGCAGCCGCGCCACGAGATCGCTCAAGTTTCCATGATGCTCGCGCTCGGTCAGCCCCTGCTCGGCCAGCCAGACATCGTCGAAGACCTTGGAGAGATATTTGTTGCCGGAATCGCAGACGAAGCTGACGACGCGCTTCGGCCGGTCCTGCTCGCGGCAATAGCGCAGCGCCGCCGCCAGCAGCGTGCCCGTGGACGAGCCGCCCAGAATGCCCTCTTTGGCCAACAGGGCGCGCACCGCCGACATGCTCTGCCGGTCGGTCACGCTATAGGCCTTGGAGACCAGCGAGAGGTCGGCATTGTCGGGCACGAAATCCTCGCCGATCCCCTCCACCGTCCAGCTTCCGACCTCCTCCATGTGCCCGGTGCGCACCAGCGGCGCGAGCACGGAGCCGGCGGGGTCGGCCAGCACCATCTCCGTCTTGGGCGAAACGCGCGAGAAGAAGCGGCCGAGCCCGGTCAGCGTGCCGCCCGAGCCGACGCCGACCACCACGGCGTCCACGTCCCCCTCCAGCTGGCGCCAGATCTCGGGCCCCGTCGTGCCCTCATGGGCCCTGGGATTGGCGGGGTTCTGGAACTGGTTGGCGTAGAAGGCGCCGGGCGTCTCGCGCGCGATGCGCTCGGCCATGTCCTGATAGTACTCGGGATGCCCCTTGCCGACATTGGAGCGGGTGAGATGCACCTCGGCGCCGAGCGCGCGGAGATGCTGCACCTTCTCGCGCGACATCTTGTCGGGAACCACCAGCACGATGCGATAGCCCTTGGGCACGCCGACCTGGGCCAGGCCGAGGCCCGTATTGCCGGCGGTGGCTTCCACGATCGTGCCGCCGGGGCGCAGCAGGCCGCGCGACTCGGCGTCGAGGATCATCGAGCGGGCGATCCGGTCCTTGATCGAGCCGCCCGGGTTCTGGCTTTCCAGCTTCAGGAACAGGCGGCAAGGGCCGGTGTCGAAGCGGGTGAGCTCCACCATCGGCGTCTGCCCGATGAGATCGAGCACCGAACGGAAGGGTGGCGAAAGGCGATCGAACTCCGGTTCGCTCGGGGCGTGAGTCTGATTCTGGGTCGGGGCGGAATGCGACATGGCTAAGGTCCGAAACGCTTGCGGGGTCAGCCGGGAAAGAACCGGTTCGGCGGCCGTGGCAGGCCGAGATTTTCGCGTAAGGTGGCCCCCTCGTAGGCGCGGCGGAAGATGCCGCGCCGCTGCAATTCCGGCACGACTTTGTCGACGAAGTCGTCGAGCCCTTCCGGCAGGTAGGGGAACATGACGTTGAACCCGTCCGAGCCGCCCGTCTCCAGCCATTCCTGCATGGCGTCGGCGATCGTCCCCGGCGTGCCGACGAAGGACAGGCCGCCATAGCCGCCGAGCCGGCGGGCCAGCTGGCGCACGGTGAGGTTTTCGCGCGCCGCCATCTCGACCACCCGCTCGCGCCCGCTCTTGGAGGCGTTGGTGTCGGGAATGGCGGGCAGCGGCCCGTCGGGGTCGAAACGGCGCGCGTCGGTGCCAAGCTGGCTGGAAAGCGCGTCGATGGCGCTTTCGTAGTCCACCAGCGCGTCGAGCCGCTCGCGCTTCTCTCGCGCCTCCGCGTCGCTCTCGCCCACCACGACGAAGGCGCCGGGCAGGATCTTCAGATGGTCTGGGTCGCGGCCGATCCGCGCCATGCGCCCCTTCACGTCGGCGTAGAACTCGCGCCCGTCCTCCAGCCGGGTCGGCGCGGCGAAGACGAGTTCGGCCGTTTCGGCGGCCAGCTGCCGGCCGGGCTCGGAGGCGCCCGCCTGCACGATCACCGGCCAGCCCTGCACCGGCCGCGCGATGTTGAGCGGCCCGCGCACATGAAAGAACTCGCCCTTGTGCGCGAGCACATGCATCCGCTCCGGGTCGAGATAGGTGCCGCTCGCCGCCTCGCGCGGGAAGGCGTCGTCGGCAAACGAGTCCCACAGGCCCGTCACCACATCGAAGAACTCGCGTGCCCTTCGGTAGCGGCTGGCATGGTCGAGATGCTCCTCAAGACCGAAATTGAGGGCAGCGTCCGGGTTCGAGGTCGTCACGATGTTCCAGCCCGCCCGGCCGCCGCTCAGATGGTCGAGCGAGGCGAAGCGGCGGGCGACGTGGAAGGGCTCGTCGAAACTCGTGGACGCGGTGGCGACGAGGCCGATGCGGCTGGTCACGCTCGCCAGCGCCGACAGGAGCGTGAAGGGCTCGAACGAGGTCACCGTGTGCGAGCGCCGCAGCGCCTCGCGCCCGATATTGAGAACGGCGAGATGGTCGGCCATGAAGAAGGCGTCGAAACAGGCGCTTTCCAGCCGCCGGGCGAGATAGTGCAGCCGCTGAAAGTTGAAATTGGCGTCGCGCCACGCCCCGGGATAGCGCCACGCGCCGGCATGGATGCTGACCGGGCGCATGAAGGCCCCGAGCTTCAACTGCTTGGGAGGTGACATCGATGGCTCCATGACGGGGCGAAGGCACGCGTGGAAAGATCGGGCGGACCGGCCTCATGTCCAGCCGGGGCGAAGCCTTGAAAGCGGCAGCTAGAGGCCGACGTCGAAGACCATCTGGTCCATGGTCTTTGAGGGTTCGGCGCAGCCCGCCGTGCCGACAATGCGCGCCGGGACACCGGCGACCGTCGTGTTGGCGGGCACGCACTGGGTGACCACCGAGCCCGCGCCGATGCGCGAGCAATGCCCGATCGCGATCGGCCCGAGCAGTTTGGCGCCGGCGCCGATCAGCACGCCGTGCCCGACGCGAGGATGGCGCCGCCCGTCCACCGTCTCGCCCGGCGCCTCCGAGGCGCCGAGGACGACGCCCTGCAGCATGGAGACATTGTCGCCGATCTCGGCCGTTTCGCCGATCGAGACGCCCGTCGCGTGATCGAGGAACATGCCCCCGCCGATGGAAACGGCGGGATGGATCTCGACCTGAAACACCTCGGCCGATCGATCCGCCAGATAGAGCGCGAGGTCGCGGCGACCCTTCAGCCAGAGCCGATGGGCGATGCGATGCGTCTGCACGGCGTGGAAGCCCTTGAAATAAAGAAGCGCGTCGAGCGCGCTGGCGGTCGCGGGATCGCGGTCGACCAACGCCGCGAGGTCGAGCCGCAGCGCGTGGCCGATCCCCGCGCTCTCCTCGGCGGTTTCCAGAAAGATGACGCGCAGAAGGTCGATCGGCAGCGTTCCCGCGATGCGGCTCGCCAGGCGCTGCATCAGCGCCCCTTCCAGGGAGGACTGGCCGAGAATGGTGGACAGAACCAGCGAGGCCAGGGCCGGCTCCTTGCCCAGAACGGCCTCCGCCTCGCGCCGCAGCCGCGCCCACCAGAAATCCGTCGCAGCAATGCCGTCCACCAGGGCGACCACGCCCTCGGCCCGGCTCCAGGGGCTTGGCCCGTTGGTCATCCCGCGCTTCCCCTATCCGCCGACGCGCCCGGCCCAGGGCACGAAGCGCCGCTCCAGCCAGCGCAACGTCGCCTCCAGCGCGAAGGCAACGGCGGCGATCACCAGAATGCCCATAACCACGATGTCGGTCGCCAGATATTGCGAGGCGGACTGGATCATGAAGCCAAGGCCGGCGCGCGCGCCGATCAGCTCGGCCGCGACGACGGTGGACCAGCCGGCGCCGAGCGCGATGCGAAGACCGGTGAGAATGCCCGGCAGGGCGCTCGGCAGGACGACGTGACGGATCACTTGGCCGCCGCTGGCGCCGAGCGCGCGGGCGGCGTTGACGCGCTCGCGCGAGACGGCGCGCACACCGGTCGCGGTCGAGATGGCGATCGGCGCCAGCATGGCGAGCCCGATCACCAGAAGCTTCGAGGCCTCGCCGATGCCGACCCAGATGACGACGAGCGGGAGATAGGCGAGGGGCGGGATCGGACGCACGAATTCCAGAAGCGGATCGATGACGCCGCGCGCGAAGGGGCTGAGGCCGATCGCAAGACCCATCGGCACGCCGATCGCGGCGGCGCCCGCAAGCGCGCCGAAGACGCGCCCGACGCTGGCCAGGAGATGGCTCGGCAGCGTCGCGTCGACATAGCCCTCGCGCCAGACCACCACCAGCTTGGCCAGCACAGCTTCCGGCGAGGGCAGGAAGAGCGGCGGCACGAGGCGCAGGCTCGCTGCCAGCCACCATGCCAGAAGCACGAGGAGGATCGTGGCGAGGCTGACGAAACCCCCGCGCAGCGCGAAGGGCAGCCTCGCGGCGCGTGCTCCCTCGCCCCGATCGGTGGCTGGCAGGTCCGGCACGGTCAGAACGTCGGGCAGCGCTTCGGACGGATCGACGGCGCTCATGCGGCCACCCTTTCATGGATCGCGTCGGCCAGCGCTTCGCGCGCGGCGGCAA
Source organism: Aureimonas sp. AU40 (assembly GCF_001463785.1). NCBI lineage: Bacteria > Pseudomonadati > Pseudomonadota > Alphaproteobacteria > Hyphomicrobiales > Aurantimonadaceae > Aureimonas > Aureimonas sp. AU40. Next base: position 36,413 of record NZ_BBWL01000007.1, on the reverse strand, counting down.
AGCGCGGGTCGCGGCGAATGTCGCGCAGCGGCTCGCCCGCCAGCTGCCGGGCGCCGAAATCCACCGCCAGCACGCGTGCGACGCGGCCCGGCCCCGGCGCCAGAACGACGATCCGCGTGCCGAGAACCAGCGCCTCGTCGATCCCGTGCGTGACGAGCAGGACGCCCGCGCCACTGCCGGCCGACGCCTGAAGGAGCAGCCCCTGCATGGCTTCGCGGGTCATGGCGTCGAGCGCGCCGAGCGGCTCGTCCATCAGGAGGAAGTCGGGTTTGGCGGCGAGCGCCCGCGCCAAGCCGACACGCTGGCGCATGCCGCCCGACAATTCCCAGATCCGCCGATCGGCCTGACCCGCAAGGTCCATGCGCTGGAGCAGCGCTTCCGCTTCGCGCCGCCGCCCGCGCGCGGGCACGCCGCGCAGCTTGAGCGCGAAGGCGACATTCTCTCCGACGCTCATCCAGGGAAACAGCGCGTCGTCCTGAAACACCACAGCCCGGTCCGCGCCCGGTTTCGTCACCGGCGCGCCGTCCACCAGAACCCGCCCGGCCGAGGGCGCCTGGAAGCCGGCCGCCATGTTCAGCAGCGAGGTCTTGCCGCAGCCCGAGCGCCCGACCAGCACAACGACCTCGCCCGATCCGACCGTCAGCGAGACGTCGCGCAGGATCAGCGGCCCCTCGGGCGCGTATCGCAGCGAAACGGACTCGATCGAGAGCTGGCGCATGGCCTTGCCTCCGGGAGCGAAAATGAAAAGGGGGACTGCTCCCGCCCCGTGCGGGAACAGTCCCATGAGGGCGCGCCGGGGAGGACAGCGCGCCGCTCTATGGAAGGGCCGCTAGTTTCCGGCCTGGGAGCGCTCGAAGAAGCGCGTGGTGACATAGGGGCGGTAATCGTCCAGCACCGCGTCGATCTTGCCCTGCGCCTTCAGGAAGGCCGAGGTCTTGGCGATCGCCGCCGCCGTGCCGCCGCCGAGCAGATCGGCCGACACCTGCTCGGCCGGACCAGGCAGGACATAGCCCTTCAGAAGCGCGGGCACGTCCTCGACCTTCGCGCCGGACAGGCGGGCGATCTTGGCGGCTTCGGGCGAAGCGGGCCCCCAGGCCTCCGGCTTGGCATTGTAGGTCTCGTAAGCCCGGCTCGTTGTGGCGACGAAGGCGCGCACGGCGTCGGGATGCGCCTGTGCAAAATCCTTGCGGACGATCCAGGCGTCGAAGGTCGGCGCGCCCCAATCGGCGACCGTCGCGGATGTCACCACGACCTTGCCGCTGTCCTTGATCTGTCCGAGCGCGGGGTCCCAGACATAGGCGGCGTCGATGTCGCCCCGTGCCCAGGCGGCGGCGATCTCGGGCGGGCGCAGATTGAGGATGTCGACGCTCTTCGGATCGACGCCTTCATGCGCCAGCGCGGCGAGAAGGCTGTAATGCGTGGTGGAGACGAAGGGCACCGCGACCTTCTTGCCGGCGAGATCCTTGATCGACGCGATGCCGGACCCCTCTCGCGCCACGAGCGCTTCGGAGTCGCCGATCAGCCCGACCACGAAAATCGTCTCGATCGGCAGTTCGCGGCTGGCGGCGGCCGCGAGCGGGCTGGACCCGACATAGCCGATATCAACCGCGCCGGAGGCGATGGCGGCGATCACCTCCGCGCCGGAATCGAACTTGCGCCAGTCGATCGCGGCCTTCGCGGCCTTCTCGTACGCGCCGTCCGCCTGCGGAACCTTGGAGGGCTCGACCACCGTCTGGTAGGCGACGGTGAAGGACAGGTCCTCCGCCCGCGCCGGGGCCAGCGAAAGGAGGCCGAGGGCGACGGCGGAGCCGAGCAGCGTGCGACGGGAGAAGCGGGGCATGACTTCCTTTCCGCGGAGACCAGCCGCGTCGTTGGCCGCCGGAGGCGGTGGAAGTCCCGAAAGGCGGTGGCGGAAGGCCAGCCGACGGGACCGGAGCCCCATCAGTCTACCGTTTCACTTTCCTTTCGCAGCGTCGAACTTTCCCAAATCCGGCGGCTCTGCCGTCTTTTTCGACTAGGGATGCTGGCCCGGCCGCGATGTTCGTTCTCGCAAGGCGGGATGGCGGCCGTTCGATGCGGCCTGCGCCGGCGATGCCGGAGGAAGTTCGTCAATCGCCCCGGAATTCGGGCGCGGGTCGCCGGTCGAGCGGAGAAAGGGAGACCCTGCGCCTTGCCGGCCGGGGTCGCGTGGCCTGCCAGGCGACGAGCTGGTCGATCGGCATGGGCTTGGCCAGGAGATAGCCCTGGTAGAGGTCGCAGCCGATCGCCTCCAGGAAGTCGAGCTGGGACGCGTCCTCGACCCCTTCCGCCACGCATTGCATATGCATGGACTTGCAGAAGGCGACCACCGCCGACAGGAGTTCGCGCCCCTCCCCGTCTCCCGCGCCGGCAACGAAGCTCTTGTCGATCTTCACCTTGTCGATGGGAAGCCGGCGTAGGTAGCTCAGGCTCGACTGGCCGGTGCCGAAATCGTCCAGCGCGATGCCGACGCCGAGCGAGCGCAGGAGGCGGATGGAGGTTTCCGCCGCGTCGAAGTCCCGCACCACCGCCGTTTCCGTCAGTTCCATGATGAGCCGCGAGGGCTCGACGCCGGAGCGCCGTACCAGGGCGAGAATGCCCAGCACCGTTTCCTGGCAGGTGATGTCGTGGGCCGACAGGTTGAACGAGAGCTTCACCTCAGGCGGCAGGCGATCCAGGCAGCCCAGCGCCTTTCCCAGCAGCGTCAGCGTCAGGCGATGGATGATGCCGGCGCGCTCCGCCAGCGGAATGAACACGTCCGGCCGAACCTTGCCCAGGCGCGGGCTGTCCCAGCGCGCCAGGGCCTCGACGGCGATCGTGGTTCGGTCGGCAAGGCTGCTGATCGGCTGGAGATGGACCTCCATCTCGGCATCGAGATCGGCCGTCTGAAGCGCGCCCTCCACTTCGCGCTCGGAGCGGATGCGGCTGGCATGCTCGGAAGAATAGAGCATGGCGAAGCCGCGCCGCTCGTTCTTGGCCATGTAGAGCGCATAGTCGGCCCCGTCATAAAGGGCGCGGGCCGTGCCCGGCACGTCGCGCGTCGTGGCGATGCCGCAGGACGCGCCGATCGAGACGGTGATCTCTCCCAGCCGAAACGGGTTCGACAAGGCTTCGCAGGCCCGCGCGGCAAGCGCCAGGACAGCGGCCTCTTCCCCCTCCGCCACGAAGGCGAACTCGTCGCCCCCCAGGCGCGCCACCATGGCCTTGCCCTCGAAGGTCTCGGCCAAACGAGCGCCGACGGATTCCAGAATCTGGTCGCCCAGGAGATGGCCGAACGTGTCGTTGGCGGCCTTGAAGCGGTCGAGGTCGATGACGCCGATGGCGAGGTCCAGCCCGGCGGCGCGGCACCGCGCGATGTCGCTGTCGGCCTGCGCGAAGAACAGCCGCCGGTTCGGCAGGCCGGTCAGCATGTCGGTGTGGGCGAGCTTGGTGACCTCGCGGTTCAGCCGCTCGGTTTCGGCCTGGGTGCGGATCAGCTTGGTGAAGCCGTTGAACGTGTTGAGCAGCACGCGGATCATGACCAGCGTGACGAGCAGGATGTTGAGCGCGATGGCGCTGTAGACGGCGTCGCTCGGCGAGACGTAGCAGGCGAGATAGGGCAGCGTCACGATCGCCGTCACCAGCATGGCCGCCTGCGGCAGGTGCATCAGGCAGAAGATGCAGCCGATCACCGTGATGGCGACGAAGATGGCGACATGGGCGTGCAGGTGGTCCGTGCCATATCGGCCAAGCCCCAGCGACCAGCAGATGCAGCCCAGCGCGATGAGCGTGCCCAGAACGGTGGTCCGCCGCAGCGAGCGAAGCGTCTCCTCGCCCGACAAGGGCACGGCGGGCTTGCGCAGCCATTTGACCATGCGAACGACGCTGACCGAGACGAGGAGGCAAGGGATCCACACCGTCATCCAGTCCGGCGCCGTGCCGAAATGGGTATAGGCGACGGCCACGGCGCTTGCGCTGAGCAGGGCATAGAGCAGTGGAATCTGCCGCTGAAGTTCGCCGAATTGCGCTTGCGCGGGGGTAGGATCGACCGAGCGGAGGGTCAGCCACCGAAAAAATCTTTTCGCAACGATCATGGTCACCCCCGCCTGCTCCATAGGATAGAGGAGCGGGGTAAAATCGGCGTTACATCATATGCTTGCTTCGGTAGCCGAATGCAGGTTTTGCCGTAAAGCGATGCGAAACCCGGACCCATACTTGCTTCGCATAGCCCCCCACATCGGCTTGAAACCGTCTATCGAAACGATCCGATCGGTGATGATCATCGCGGACCGCCAGACTGCTTCGCACCCTCGGGTTACAGGTGTATGCCCCTCCGAAAGGGTGCAATCCTCGCCCCGGCCGCGGCATGGCGCGGCGTCCCCCGCGCCCAGTTCTGCGCCATCGGGGAAGGCTGCCTGCCTTGCCCGCCGGAACTTCGCGGCGACGTCTACGCGCCGTCAGGCGAAGTCGACGTAATAGGCGACGCCCTCATAGCTGTAGCTCGGCAGCGTGTGGATGATGGCGTCCCGTTCCGCCTCGTTGGCGGTGTAGAAATGGGCGTCGGTCTGCTTGTTGTAGAAGCGATAGAGCTCCTCGTGCGCGCCGTTCTCGCCGCTGGCATAGGCCTTGTAGGCGACGCCCTCGTAGTCGAAATTGGCGAGCGTGCGGATCACCTGATCGCGCTCCGCGACGTTGGCCGTGTAGAAATGAGCGCCCGTCGTCTTGTTGAAGAAGCGGAACACGTCGATCGTGCCGGCCGCGCCGGCCCCCGCCCCGTCGAAGGCCTCGCCCTCGAAGCGATATTGCGGCAGGGTCTTGATAACGGCGTCGCGCTCGGCCGCGCTCGACGTGAAGAAATGCATTCCGTTGTCTTTGTTGAAGAACCGGTAGACCGCGCCCTCGTGATAGGCGGGCGGCTCCACGGAGGCCGGCTTTTCGGCATAGGCGCGGATATAGTCGATCTGGGTCTGCGGCGCCGGGCCGGAGGGATCGGCATTGGCCTCGACGGCGAGATTGGCGAGGATGAACATCGGCCCGTGCATGTCGCTCGGGGTCGCCTTGGTGCCGATCAGCTGGCCGTCGTAGTAGAAACTGATCGTGTCCTTGTTCCAGTCCATGCCGTAGGTGTGGAAGCCCTGCGTCTGGTTGGCATGCTCGCTGTAGACCTGAAGCTCGGCGCTCCGATCGGCGTGGTAATCCGTCGTATGCAGCCAGCTGTAGACGCCTGTCGGGTTGTTGCCGTAGTGCTCGACGACGTTGAGCTCCTGCCAGCCGCCGTTCTTGCCCTCGTTGATCTGCTTGGTCGGCAGCAGCCAGAAGGCGTCCCAGGCGCCCTTCGTCTCCGACAGGTCGGCGCGCATCTCGAAATAACCGTAGGTCTGCTGAAACGAGCCGCGCGTGTGGATGAGGCCGGACTCCCAGCTGCCGGACATGCCGAAGGGCGTGCGGTCGGGCACGGCGGTGATGGTGAGAATGCCGTTCTCGACTTTGAACGGATCGTAGCCCGAGCCGGGATCGACGAAGGAGGAGCGGCCGAAGCCGATGTCGGACTGCGCGTCGAAGCGCCATTCGGGGCGAATGTCGGCCCAGACGGTTCCCGCGCCGTTCTGCGAGATGCTGCGCGTGTTGAACTCGTCGCTGAAGGTCAGCTGGTAATTCGACAGGTCCTTCATCGCGCATCCCTCATCCGCTTGAACCCTAAGGGTCGCCGATGAAGCTTAAGGACGGCTTGTGGGAATCGCTCGCAATGCAAGGGATCGGCCGCTCGGCCGAACGTGTCGCAGGACCAGAAGCGCCGAGCGCCCCGGCGGCGCGCCCTGCGCCATTCCCGATGCCGATCCTGTGAAGACTTGCCATGGTCAACGTTTCGGAAACCCACACAGCCTTAGCCTCCCGGCATGAGCCATCATGCCAAGCGCCTGCTTCCGCTTCTCGTTGCCCTCGGGCTGCTGTCCGGCTGCGCCTCGATCCCGCGCAACACCGCCAACACCTGCGCCATCTTCGAGGAGCGCAGCGGCCTGCTGACGGATTGGCGACGCGACGCCGAGCGCGCCTCGACCGAGTTCGGCGTGCCCGTGTCCGTGTTGATGGCGACGATCCAGGCGGAATCGAACTTCGAAGCCGGCGCCCGCCCGCCGCGCCGCTGGTATCTCGGCTTCATTCCGGGCAAGCGGATTTCCACCGCCTATGGCTATGCGCAGGCGCTGGACGGCACCTGGACGGAATATCAGAAGCGAACCGGCCGCTATGGCGACCGCCGCAACGATTTCGCCGACGCGATCCGCTTCATCGCCTGGTACCATGCCGACAGCAACCGGCGCCTCGGCATCGCCAAGACCGACGCCTATCGCCTCTACCTCGCCTATCATTCTGGCCATGCCGGCTATGGACGGGGCGTCTGGCGCGAGCGCGCCGAAGCCATGCGCGGCGCCAAGCGCGCCCAGGCCATGGAGCGCCGCTACGCCGCACAGCTGAGGACCTGCCGCTAGCGTCAGTGGAGCCGAGGCGACGACGCCTCGGCGCGTGAAAATGATCTTGAACTCAATGCTCCAGGCGTCCGCGCCAAGCGCTGGCGGGCACGCCGAAGAGCACTTCGCCCGCCTCGGTCTTGCCGATGGCGACGGAGATGCCGGCGAGGCGACCGGCGTCGTCGATCAGTGGGCCGCCGGAATAGCCCTGAACGATCGAGCAGCGCGCCACGATCAGCGCGCTGCCGCCCCCGGCCAGGGCGCGGCAGTCGTCGGCCACGGTCAGCGCATAGGCGCGGTCGCGCCCGAACCCGCCGGCCGTCAGGAGGCTTTCGGCGGGAGGCAGGGCGTCGGCCAGACCCAAGGGCTCGATGCTCTCCGGCGCGGGGTCGGCGAGCTCCAGAAGCGCCCAATCGCGCGGCGCGGCCGCCAGCGAGCGCGTGCCGTCCTGCGCCGGGTCCATGCGGATCGCGCTCGCCGTCGTCTGGAACGTGTAGCGCCCCCGGTCGTAGCCCAGCACGAAATGCACCGAGCCGGGCGCGAGGAAACGCCCGTTCGCGCGGTTGAACAGGCAATGGGCCGCCGTCACCGCCAACCGGGGCGCGATCAGGGCGCCGGTGCAGCGGGAATAGGCCATGGTGTTGACCTGCCCGACCGCGTTCCACGGCTTGGCTGAGATGTCGACGCGGTGGCGCGTCGCGGCGGACGATGGCTCGGCCCGCGCGCCGGTCATCGGCAGGAAGGAGAGAAGCGCGAGGGCGGCGGCGAAGGTCGCCATTCTCGCCCGTTGGAAATCTCGGGCAGCGCTGCGGTGCATATCGTGGCTCTCCTCGGCTTGCCTTTGCAGCCAGCTTCCATCGCTTCCCCTCGCCCCGAATGCAAGCAGGGCTAAGAGGCAGAACGGAACCGGACGCACGTCCCAGGCGTCTCCCGCAGCGAGGGATGAGAAGGCATGGAATGACGGACGAGATTCAAGGCAGGGACGAATTGCGGGCTATTCTGGACGACGTGGTGGCGAAGGTGCGCAAGGCCGCGCCCGGCCTCTACGAGGAAGCGGTGGAAGCGGCCAAGGCCAAGGATCGGCCGGAACCGCGCCGCGCCGATTTCGACAGGTTCGGCATCGCCGTCTTCACCCGCGAGGGCGATCTCGTCTCCGCCGGCAATGCCGGGACCGGCTTTCCCATCCAGTCTATCTCCAAGGTCTTCGCGCTGGAACTGGCGCTTGAAGCCTTGAACAACGACCTTTGGAAGCGGCTCGGGCGCGAGCCCTCGGGCGATCCGTTCAACTCCATCATCGATGTGGAGCGGCTGAAAGGCATTCCGCGCAATCCCTTCATCAATGCCGGGGCGCTCGTCGTCTGCGACGTCCTGGTCGGGATGAAGGGGCGATCGGGGCCGAACCGCCATGTCGTGGATTTCGTGCAGAGCCTGATCGAGGGCGAGACGCTCGAGCTCAGCGAGGCGGTGATGGAAAGCGACCGCTCGGGCGGCGATCTCAACCGCTCGCTGATGCTGATGGCCCGCCATCACGGCAATCTGAACCACGCCGTCGAGGACGTGATGGAAGCCTATGTCCATCAATGCGCGATCACGCTGACCTGCCGGGGCCTCGCCAAGGCCGGCCGCTTCCTGATGCAGGACGACCCGGGCGAGGAGGCGAGCGGGCGCGGGCTCTCCGCCGCCCGCCGGGCGCGGCGCATCCTGTCGATCATGATGCTCTGCGGCCAATATGACGGGTCGGGAGACTTCGCCTATCGCGTCGGCCTGCCCGCCAAGTCCGGCGTCGGCGGCGGCATTCTGGCGGTCGCGCCGCACAAGGCCTCGATCGGCGTCTGGTCGCCGGCGCTCGATCCGATGGGCAATAGCTGGCTCGGCACGCACGGGCTGGAGCTTCTGTCGCGGCGCACGGACTGGTCTGTCTTCGGCGCCGTGCGCAACTGAGACAACGTGAACGCCCCCGACAGGAGACCCTCTCGCCCATGACGATCGAGCCCGCCCGCATCCGCATTCTGAAGGAGGGCGACCCCGAGGCGAAGGGGCGCTATGTCCTTTATCTCCTTCAGCAGGCAAACCGCTCCCGCTTCAATCCGGCGCTGGAACTGGCGATCGACGAGGCCAACCGGCGCGGGCTCCCCGTGGTCGCCTGCTTCGGCCTGCTCGACGGGTCCAACGGTTTTCCCGAAGCCAATGCGCGGCACTATGCCTTTCTTCTGCAAGGGCTGTCGGACGCGGCGCGGGGCCTTGCCGAGCGCGGCGTCGGCTTCGTCCTGCGCAAGGCTTCGCCGGCCGAGATCGCCATCGACCTCGCCAAGGACGCCGCGCTCCTGGTTCTGGATCGCGGCTATCTCGCGATCCAGAAGCGCTGGTATGGCGAGATCGTGAACGGGGTCGAGACGCGCGTCGTTCAGGTGGAGGGCGATGTCGTGGTGCCCGTGGAAGTGGCGTCGAACAAGCACGAGCACGCCGCCCGCACCTTGCGCCCCAAGATCCGCCGCCAGCTGGAGGATTTCCTGAACCCGCTGGCCCATCGCAAGGTCATCCACGCCGCTGGGGACATGCACTGGAAGGGCGCGATCGACCTGTCGGACCCGGACAAGGTTCTGGCCGGCATGACGCTGGACCGGTCGGTGCCGCCGGTGAAGCGCTTTCGCGGCGGGGAGAGCGAGGCGCGAAAGAGCCTGAAGGCCTATCTCGCCGGCCCCTTCGCCCAATATGGCGCCGGACGTGGCAAGCCCGAGGCGGGCGCGGCTTCGCACATGAGCCCCTATCTGCATTTCGGGCAGATCTCACCGGTCGAGATCGCGCTGGCCGTGCGCGCGGCGAAGGCCGGCACGGCGGAGGACAAGGACGCCTATATCGAGGAGCTCGTGGTGCGCCGCGAGCTGGCGATGAACCATGTCCACTACACCCGGCATTACGACCGCTACGAGGACGCCGTGCCGGACTGGGCGCGCAAGACCCTGGCCGAACAGGCCGGCGACCGGCGCGATCCCGTCTATACCGAGGAGGACTTGGCAGAGGGGCGCACCCACGACGAGGGATGGAACGCGGCGATGGCGGAGATGCGCGAAACCGGCTTCATGCACAATCACCTGCGCATGTACTGGGGCAAGAAGATCCTCCACTGGTCGAAGACGCCGGAGGAAGGCTTCGCGCGCACGCTGCGCCTCAACAATCGCTACTTCCTCGATGGGCGGGACCCCAATTCCTTCACCAATGTCGCCTGGGTCTACGGGCTGCACGACCGGCCCTGGGCACGCCGGCCGATCTTCGGCACGGTGCGCTACCAGAGCGAGAACTCGCTGCGGAAGATCGACCTCAAGGCCTATATGGCGGATGTCGAACGGCTCTGCGAAGCGGAGAAGAACTGAACAGGCGAGCGGCCGCTCCGTGAACCGCTGTTCGCGGAGCGGCCTTGCCCGGTCGCGCTCAGAGCGAGGCGACGGTTTCCTCGATCGTGGTGCGGTAAGGCGTCGTCGGGCGGCCGATCAGTCCGCTGAGCTGGCGGCTCGTGTCATCCAGCGCGCCCTTGGCGGCGCCGGCGTCGGAATCGGCCAGCAGCGCGGCGAAGGCGTCCGGCAGGCCGGCGCCCACGAGCGCGGCCTTGTAGTCGGCCTCCGGCAGATCCTTGTAAGCCACCGGCTTGCCCGAAGCATCGGCAATGGCGGCTGCGAACTCGGCCAGCGTATAGGCTTCGTCGCCGGCGAGTTCATAGACCTTGCCGCCCTGCCCCTCGGCCGTCAGCACGGCCGCGGCGGCCTCGGCATAGTCGCGGCGCGCGGCCGAGGCGATGCGCCCCTCGCCGGCGCTGCCGAGCAGCACGCCATGGGCGAGCGCCGGGGCGATCGAGGCCGCGTAATTCTCGGTGTACCAGCCGTTGCGCAGGATCGCGAAAGGCAGGCCAGACGCCTTCAAGGCCTCTTCCGTCTGCAGATGCTCGTCGGCAAGGCCGAGAGGCGAAGTGTCGGCGTGAAGCAGGCTGGTGTAGGCGATCAGCGCGACGCCGGCCTTTTTGGCCGCTTCGATGACGTTGCGATGCTGGGGCACGCGCTGGCCGACCTCGCTGGAGGATACGAGAAGCAGCCGGTCGACGCCAGCGAAGGCCGCATCCAGCATCTCAGACCGGCTGTAGTCGGCGACCCGCAGTTCGACGCCCTTGCCCCGAAGGCGCTGGGCCGCTTCGCTCTCGGTGGAGCGCACGCCGGCGACGAGACGGCCCCCCAGCCCCTTGGCGAGCAATGCCTCGATCACCAGCCCGCCGAGCTGGCCCGTGGCGCCCGTGACGAAGATCGTGGGTTCGTTGGAATCGGCCATGATGGTTCCCCTTCAGGTTCGGTTATGAGACAAGGGAACTAATCGAGACCGACCCTGATGAAAAGGAGGCACTTTCTTGAGACAAGGGAACAGCGAGGGAACCGAGCTTCCCGCCGGCCGGCCCGATCTTGCCGAGCGTTTCGCCTATTGGCAGTCGCAGCTTTTCGACCCGGCGCATTGCCCGGTCCGCAGCGTGCTCGATCAGGTCGGCGACAAATGGTCGATGCTGATCCTGATCGCGCTGGCGGCCGGCCCGCGCCGCTTCAGCGCCCTCGCGCGCCTTCTGCCCGACATTTCCAAGCGCATGTTGACTCAGACGCTGCGGGGTCTGGAGCGGGACGGGTTCGTGGAGCGGGAGGTCTTCGCCACCAAGCCGCCCAGCGTAGAATATCGGCTGTCGGACTTGGGCAGCACCCTTCTCGACCCGCTCGCGCAACTGGTGCGCTGGGCGGAGCGCAGCCATCCGGCTATCCGGTCGGCGCAGACGCGCTTCGATGCGGCTGGGGGCTGACAGGGTTCGGCCCAACTGAAAGCCGGAGCGGTAGAACGAAAGGAGCGCGCCTCAGGCCCGCGCGGCGGCCGCGCGGGATCTGCCCGGCGCGGCGCCGATGATGCGCTTGAAGGCGCGGCTGAACGAGGCCTCGGAATCGTAGCCGAGCCGCTGCGCCGCTTCCGCGATGCGCATCCGGTCGCGCGCCAGCCATTGGCGGGCCTGGTGCATCCGCACCTCCGCGACATAGCGGGCCGGGGTGATGCCGACCGTCGCGGTGAACTTCGCAGCGAAGCCCGAGCGCGAGGTGCCCATGAGAGCCGCGAGATCGGACACGCTCCAATCCCGCTCGGGCTCGGCATGGATCGCGGCCAGCACCGTGCCCAGATGCGGATCGCGCAGCGCGGCGATCCAGCCCTTGGAATCCCCGCACTCGTGCTCGACCCAGGAGCGGATGATCTGGGCGGCCATCACGTCCGCCAGCCGGGCGAGAATGCCGCTCGCCCCCACGCGGTTCAGCGCGCATTCCGAAACCATCGCCGCCAGAAGATGGGGAATGGCCGGCTCGCTCACCATGAGTTCGCGCGCGCGCATCAGGTCGGGCATCATCTTCATCAAAGGATGCAGGGCGTCGAGGTTAAAGCGCATCGAGCCGCAGAACAGGACGCAGACCCCTTCGCTCTCCGCCTCTCCCTCGGCATAGTCGAACATGCTCTCGCAGATGGCCATGCATTCGCGGCGCGGAAACGCGCGGGGCTCGACGCCCGGTCGGCTGGCCAGCGTGTGCGCGGCGCCGCGCGGCACGAGAACGGCGTCGCCCGCCGTCAGCGCGCTCCATTCGCCGTCCGGCGCCTGGAGCCAGCATCCGCTGCCCGCCACGAAGTGGAAATGGGCGTGCTCCTGCGCGGGGTAGTGGAAACTCCACTCCCCCGACAGGCGGCAGCGGCCATACTCCACGCCGTCGAGGCGCAGGCCCCGCAGCATGTCGGTCAGCGGATCGGATGCAGCGATTTTGGAGGATCGGTCAAGCATAAGAGATTATCTAGCATGGAAACGCCAAGGAGGCGAGCGTAGCGTGCCGGCCAAGGTGCACTGCACAAACAGGAATGCCCACGATGTCCGACGCAACCCTCCCACGTGACATGGACTTGTCCGCCGCCGGGCCGGAGCCGGCCGAGCGTCCCGTCTGGTCCGCCGTCTTCTCGCTCTCCTTCGGCGTCTTCGGTCTGGTCACGGCCGAGTTCCTGCCCGTCAGCCTTCTGACCCCCATGGCCGCCGATCTCGGCGTTTCCAACGGCGCGGTGGGCCAAGCCATCACCGCGACGGCGGTGGTCGCGGCCTTTGCCGGGCCGCTTCTGGTTCTCGCCTCCGGCCGGGTGGATCGGCGTACGATCGTCTGGGCGCTGATGGCCATGCTGGTCGGCTCCAGCATCCTGGCGGCCATGGCCACCAGCCTCGAGGCGCTGCTCGTGGCGCGCGGGGTCCTGGGCTTCGCGCTCGGCGGCTTCTGGGCGATGATGACGGCGCTAGCGCTTCGCCTCGTGCCGCCCGCCCTGGTGCCACGCGCCATGTCGATCATCATCATGGGCGTGTCGCTGGCGACCGTCTTCGCCGCGCCGCTCGGCTCGGCGTTGGGCGCGCTTTGGGGCTGGCGTACGACCTTCCTCGCCGCCTCGGGGCTCGGCGCGCTGGCGCTTCTCGTCCAACTCTTGGCGCTTCCCTCGCTGCCCGCCTCGGGGGCGCCAGGCCTTGCGCTCTTCCGTGCGGCCCTGTCGCGGCGCGCCGTGGTGATCGGCTTCGCCACGGTCATCATCGTCGTGTCCGGTCATTTCGCCGGCTTCACCTTCATCCGCCCCTTCCTGGAGGAGGTGCCGAGGCTCGAGGTCTCGACCCTGTCCATGGCGCTCCTGGCCTTCGGCATCGGCGGATTCTTCGGCAATATCGGCGGCGGCAAGATCGCCGAGCGCAGCCCGGCCTGGGCCGTCGCCATCGCCTCGTTCCTGATCGCGGTCGCCACGCTGATCCTGGTTCTCGGCGGCTCAAACCCGGCAGTCGCCTTCGCGGCCACCACGCTCTGGGGCCTCGCCTTCGGCGCTTTCCCCGTCTCGATCTCGATCTGGAACGCCCGCGTGGCGCCCGATCTCGCCGAAAGCGCGGGCGCCCTTCTGTCCTCGGCCTTTCAGGTGGCGATCGCCAGCGGTGCCCTGGTTGGCGGCGTCCTGATCGACGGGGTCGGCCCGACCGGCGTTCTCGTCTACACCGCGCTGGCCGTGGCGCTGGGCGCCGTTCTGATCCTCGCCGTGGGGCGCCCGCTGGAGCGCCGGCAAGGTTTCTGACACCGGCTCGGCGCCCCGCCCGTACTCATTCGGGCGGGCGCCGACCGTTAGTCCGCGATCATCGAGCGGATGCGCCGGGCCAGGACCGTCATGTCGAAAGGCTTGGTGACGACCTGCATTCCGGGGGCGAGATGGCCGTGGCTGAGCACGGCGTTCTCGGCATAGCCAGTGACGAACATCACCTTCAGATCGGGGCGCAGCTCGCGCGCTGCGTCCGCCACCTGCCGGCCGTTCATGCCGTTGGGTAGGCCGACATCCGTGATGAGAAGGTCGATCCGCTGATCGGACCGCAGCACCTTCAACCCTTCCGGCCCGTCGCCGGCCTCGATCGCGGTGTAGCCGAGGTCTTCCAGCACATCGACCACCAGCATGCGCACCAGCGGTTCGTCGTCGATCACCAGAACGGTTTCCCCCGTCTCGGTGCGCTCCGGCACCTGCGGCGGCGCCTGCGGCTCGCTCATTTCCTCGACATGGTGGCGAGGGAGATAGACGCAGACCATGGTCCCCTGCCCCACCTCGGAATAGATCTGCACCTGCCCGCCGGACTGGCGCGCGAAGCCGTAGATCATCGACAGGCCGAGCCCTGTGCCGACGCCGATCGGCTTGGTGGTGAAGAACGGGTCGAAGGCCCGCGCCACCACGTCCGCCGGCATGCCGGTGCCGTTGTCGGACACGCACATGGAGATGTACTGGCCGGGCGGAAGGTCACGCTCGCGGCCGGTGCGATCGTCGATCCAGCGATTGCCCGTCTCGATCGTCAGCTTGCCGCCGTCCGGCATGGCGTCGCGGGCGTTGATGGCAAGGTTCAGCAGCGCGTTCTCGAGCTGGTTGGGGTCCACCAGCGTCGGCCAGAGGCCGCCCACCGCCACCCGCTCCACCGTGATCTGCGGGCCGACCGTGCGCTGGATCAGTTCCTCCATGCCGGCCACCAGCCGGTTCACGTCGGTGGGCTTGGGGTCCAGCGTCTGCCGGCGAGAGAAGGCGAGCAGGCGATGGGTCAGCGCCGCCGCGCGCTTGGTCGCCCCTTGCGCGCCGATCATGTAGCGCTCGATCTCGCCGAGCCGCCCTTGCCGAATGCGCGCCTGCATCATTTCCAGCGAGCCGGAAATGCCGGCGAGCAGATTGTTGAAATCGTGCGCGAGGCCGCCGGTGAGTTGGCCCACCGCTTCCATCTTCTGGCTCTGGCGCAGCGCCTCTTCCGCTGCCATCAGCTCTGCCGTCTTCTCCTCGACGCGCTTCTCCAGCGTCTCGTTGAGAGTGCGCAGCATCTCGGTCATGCGCTGGCGCTCGGCCTCCACCGCGCGCCGCTCCTCGATGTCGATCAGGACGCCGGGAAAGTTCAGCGGCGTGCCGTCCGGCCCATGCTCGACCCGGCCGTTCGCCTCCAGCCAGTAGTAGTTCCCGTCGGCGCGGCGAGTGCGATACTGATGCGCGTAGGCGCCGCCGCGCGCGATCGCCTCCCGGATCGCGGCGGCCAAGCCCTCCTGATCGTCGGAGTGGACGGTGTCCACGACCTGCGCGAGGCTCAAACCCTCCCGGCCGAGCGCGGGGTCGAGGCCGAAGGCTTTGGCGAAGGCTTCGTCCACGGTAAAGCGGTCGCTCGGCAGGTCCCAAAGCCAGGTGCCGATGATGGCGCCCGCCGACAGCGCCAGTTGCACGCGCTGCACGTTTTCGCGCGCCAGCGCCTCGCTTTCGCGTAAAGCGGCTTCGGCGCGCTTGCGATCGGTGATGTCGCGAAACAGAACGGAGACGCGGCGCAGGCTCGGCGGCTCGACCCGCGCGGCGGCCACCTCGATATGGCGCCCCGCCTGCTCGAACTCGCGCTCGAAGCGGATCGGCTGGCCCGTGCGCAGAACGCCGCCATAAAGCGCGACCCAGACGTCCGCGTCGCTCGGCGCGAGGTCGCGCACGCGGCGGCCGATAATATCGGGAATGCCGGTGTGGCGTTCGTAGCCGGAATTGGCCTCGACATGGACATAGTCGCTGTCGGGGCCGTTCGGCCCGTCGATGAACTCGATGATGCAGAAGGCGTCGTCGATCGCCTCGAACAGGGCGCGGTAGCGCGCGTCAGCCTCGGCCAGCACCTCAGCGACGGAAGGAGACGCAGGGGACCCGTCGTCAGGGGTGGAAACCGTCGCCGGGCGTTCAATCGTCACGGGATCATTCTCTGCATGAAAGGCGGGAAAGCGAGGCTGCGACGCGCCAACCCGCAGGAACCGGCTGACGCTGCCCCTCCTATTTAGTTCATTTCGGCCGATCGAAAGGGCGTGGGCGGCATGATCCTGCACCCGAAGCGGCGGCGAGAAAGGCAAAGGCCCCGGGCCAAAGCACGGTACGGAAAAGCCTGACAGCCGATCGCCGACACGTTTGCGTGAAAGCTGCGTCCCTTTCACGCAGGGCCGCCTGACGCCGAGCGGCCTGTCGGCGGCGGGATCGGCCCCGACAGCACATGGGCGACACTCCGAGAGTAAGGCGGAGGGCCTTGTTCCGCCGGGGGCGGCGCTGCGTCGAAGCACTTGAGAAGCTCCAATCGGCGTCAAGCCTGACCGACGTCATCCGGTGAAGCGACCTCCGACACCAGTCGGGCGCCAGTGGTTTTCGCGGGATCAGTTTAGACCAGTTACAAGTTGAGCCTGCGAACGAGCGTGTTGCCGCTCTCGGCCGGTCGGCTGGCCGAGCCCATCGCTTCGCCCTTTGCCGGGCGGCGCCGCACCTGCGGCCGCCCCCGGCGGAGCCCCTCACGAAAGGAGTGAGACATGTCGAGATTTCCCGACCTTGCCCTCAATCGCCGCGACCTGATGACATCGGCCACGGCCTGCGCCGCTTTGACGGTGGCGCCCAAACTGGCCCGCGCCGAGGCCGCGCCGACCGCTGCCTCGCCCGCCCCAAGCGTTTCAAAGGTCTCCTTCACGGTGAACGGCGAGCGGCGAGAACTGGAACTGGACCTCCGCACCACGCTGCTCGACGCGCTGCGCGAGCATCTGAAGCTATCGGGCACCAAAAAGGGCTGCGACCACGGCCAATGCGGCGCCTGTACGGTGATCGCCAATGGCCGGCGGATGAATTCCTGCTTGTCGCTCGCCATGATGCACGAAGGCGACGAGATCACCACGATCGAGGGCCTGGGCACGCCCGACGCGATGCACCCGATGCAGGAGGCCTTCGTCAAGCACGACGGCTACCAGTGCGGCTACTGCACGCCCGGCCAGATCTGCTCTGCCGTCTCGGTTCTGGCGGAGATCAAGGATGGCATTCCGAGCCATGTCACCGGCGACCTGACGGCCGCGATCGAGCCGAGCGACGCCGAGATGCGCGAGCGCATGAGCGGCAATATCTGCCGCTGCGGCGCCTATTCCAACATTGTGGACGCCATGAACGACGTGGCCGGGAGGCCTGCATGAAGCCCTTCACCTTCGAGCGCGCCACCACTCCGGCCGAGGCCGCCAAGGCCGCCAGCGCCCATCCCGGCGCGAAGTTCATCGCGGGCGGCACCAACCTACTCGACCTGATGAAGCTGCAGATCGAGACGCCGCAGCATCTGATCGACGTCAACGGATTGTCGCTCGACCGGATCGAGGCGACCGAATCCGGCGGCCTGCGGATCGGCGCTCTGGTGCGCAACACCGACATGGCGGCCGACGAGCGCGTGCGCCGCGACTATGGCGTGCTCGCCCGGGCGGTGCTGGCCGGCGCCTCCGGCCAGCTGCGCAACCGCGCCACCACGGCGGGCAATCTCCTGCAGCGCACGCGCTGCCCCTATTTCTACGACACCAACATGGCTTGCAACAAACGCCAGCCCGGCTCAGGCTGCTCGGCCTTGGAGGGCTATTCGCGCCAGCTCGGCGTGGTCGGCGTCAGCGACGCCTGCATCGCCACCAACCCGTCCGACATGAACGTCGCGCTCCGGGTGCTGGACGCCGAAGTCGAGACGGTAAAGCCCGACGGCACCACACGCGCCATTGCGATCGGCGATTTCCATCGTTTGCCCGGCGACACGCCGGAAATCGAGACGGCGCTGGAGCCCGGCGAGTTCATCACTGCCGTGACGCTGCCCAAGCCCCTTGGCGGCACGCATATCTACCGCAAGGTGCGCGACCGCGCGTCTTATGCCTTCGCGCTGATCTCGGTCGCCGCCGTGGTGCAGCCGGACGGCACGGGCCGCGTCGCCGTGGGCGGCGTCGCGCACAAGCCCTGGCGTGTGGAAGCGGCGGATGCCGAGCTTTCCAAAGGCGCCAAGCCGGTGGCGGAAAAGCTCTTCGCCGATGCCAAGACGACCGAGCACAACGCCTTCAAGATCCCGCTCACCGAGCGAACGCTCGGTGCGGTCCTGACCGAAGCGAGGAGCTGACCGCCATGAAGTTCGACACCAAAGCCGGCACCAACCCGATCGACCGGATGACGGTCGTCGGCCAGCCGCACGACCGCATCGAGGGCCGATTCAAGACCACCGGCACCGCGCCCTATGCCTACGAGCACAACGAGGTCGCGGACCGCATCGCCTACGGCTATGCGCTGGGCTCCGGCATCGCCAAGGGGCGCATCACCGCCATCGATACGGCGGAGGCGCGCCGCGCGCCGGGCGTGCTTGCCATCGTCACGTATGAGAATGCCGGCGAACTCGGCCAGGGCGACATGAACACGGTGAAGCTGCTCGCTGGACCAGAGGTCGACCATTACCACCAGGCCGTCGCCGTGGTGGTGGCGGAAAGCTTCGAGCAGGCGCGCGACGCCGCGCAGCGCATCCGCGTTTCCTATAAGGCGGGCGACGGCGCCTTCGACCTCGCCGCCGCGCGAGACGCGGCGCCGCTGGCGGAGGACGACGGCTCGACGCCGCCGGCCACTTCGGTCGGCGACTTCGACGGTGCCTTCGCCAAGGCTGCGGTGAAGCTGGACGAGACCTACACGACGCCCGACCAGAGCCACGCGATGATGGAGCCCCATGCCTCGCTGGCGCTCTGGGAGGGAGACCGGCTGACGGTCTGGACCTCTAACCAGATGATCGCCTGGGGCGCGTCGGACGTCGCCAAGACGCTGAAGGTCGCGCCCGAGAAGGTCCGTCTCATCTCGCCCTTCGTCGGCGGCGGCTTCGGCGGCAAGCTCTTCGTGCGGGCCGATGCGATCCTCGCCGCGCTCGGCGCCAAGGCCGCTGGCCGGGCGGTGAAACTGGCGCTCACGCGCCCGATGATGGCCAACAACACGACCCATCGCCCGGCCACGATCCAGCGCATCCGCATCGGCGCCGATCGCGACGGGCGGATCACCGCCATGGGCCATGAGAGCTGGTCGGGCGACCAGCCCGACGGCTCGCCGGAGGCGGCGGTGGCGCAGACGCGGCTCCTCTATGTCGGCGCCAACCGCATGACGGCGATGCGCCTCGCCGTGCTCGACCTGCCGGAAGGCAACGCCATGCGCGCGCCGGGCGAAGCGCCGGGCCTGATGGCGCTCGAAATCGCCATGGACGAGATGGCGGAAAGGCTGGGTCTCGACCCCGTCGAGTTCCGCATCCGCAACGACACGCAGGTCGACCCCGAGGACCCCAAGCGCCCCTTCTCGCAGCGTCAGCTGGTGGAGTGCTTCCGCATTGGGGCCGAGCGCTTCGGCTGGAACGGGCGGAAGGCGCAGCCGGGTCAGGTGCGCGACGGGCGCTGGCTGGTGGGCCTCGGCGTCGCCGCCGCTTTCCGCAACAACCAGGTGATGGATTCCGGCGCGCGGGTGCGCCTCGGGCGGGACGGCGTGGTGACCGTGGAAACCGATATGACCGATATCGGCACCGGCTCCTACACGATCATCGCCCAGACGGCGGCGGAGATGATGGGCCTGCCGCTCAGCCGGGTGCAGGTGCTGCTCGGCGATTCCAGCTTCCCCAAATCCGCCGGCTCGGGCGGCCAGTGGGGCGCGAACTCCTCCACCGCCGGCGTCTACGCCGCCTGCGTCAAGCTGCGCGAGGCGGTGGCGCAGAAGCTCGGCTTCAACTCCGACGATGCCGAGTTCACCGACGGGCGGGTGCGGGCCGGCAACCGGGACGCGGCTCTCAGCGAGGCGGCCAAGGACGGCGAGATCGTGGTGGAAGACACGATCGAGTTCGACAAGGCCCTGTCGAAGGGGCACCAGCAATCGACCTTCGGCGCGCATTTCGTGGAGGTCGGCGTCGATATCGCCACGGCCGAGATCCGCGTTCGGCGCATGCTGGCGGTCTGCGCGGCGGGCCGCATCATCAACCCGATGACGGCGCGCAGCCAAGTCATCGGCGCGATGACCATGGGCGTCGGCGGCGCCTTGATGGAGGAACTGGCGGTGGACAAGCGCCACGGCTTCTTCGTCAATCACGACCTCGCCGGCTACGAGGTGCCGGTGCATGCCGACATCCCACATCAGGAGGTGGTCTTCCTGCCCGAGACCGATCCCCTGTCCTCGCCTATGAAGGCGAAGGGCGTCGGCGAGTTGGGTCTCTGCGGCGTCTCGGCGGCCATCGCGAATGCCGTTCACAACGCGACGGGTGTGCGCGTGCGCAACTATCCCGTGACGCTGGAGAAGCTTCTGGACGGCATGCCGGAAGTGGCCTGAACGGCTTCCAAGCTGAGAGCGGGGCGGCATCGCCGCCCCGCCATCCCCAGCTTTAGCGCCCGGCGACGCCTTCCCCGGGCCGCACGAAGCCGTCGCTGGCGACCATCAGGGTTCGTGCATAGTCCGAGCGCACGTCCCGCCGCGCCAGACGCCCTTCGTCCAGTGTCTCCACCGCCTCCCCCGCCCGCATCACCAGAAGCCGCTCGCACATGTGATCGACCACGGCGAGGTCGTGGCTGACGAAGAGATAGGTGAGCCCTCGCTCGGCCCGCAGCCGGGTCAGGAGGTTCAGCACCTCGGCCTGGATCGAAGCGTCGAGCGCCGAGGTCGGCTCGTCCAGAAGCAGGATCGACGGCTCCAGGATCAAGGCGCGGGCGATCGCGATGCGCTGGCGCTGGCCGCCGGACAGCTGGTGCGGCAGGCGGAAGCGGAAGGCGGGGTCGAGCCCGACATCGGCCAGCGCCTGGAGAATGCGCCGGTCGCGATCCTTCAACCCGTGGATCGACAGCGGCTCGGCGAGGATGCGGTCGATCGTGTGGCGCGGATGGAGCGAGCCGTAGGGATCCTGAAACACCATCTGCACCCGGGCGGCGAAGCTCTTGTCGCGCCGCCCCGTCAGCGGCGCTCCATCGATCAGCACCTCCCCCGCGCTGACCGGCGCGAGGCCGCAGAGCGCCCGCAGGATGGTGGACTTGCCCGAACCGGATTCGCCGACCAATCCGAAGGACTCGCCCGGCGCGACCTTGAAGGAGACGCTTTTCACGGCATCGACGCGGCTGCGGCCTTCGCCCAGCGTCACGCCGAGATGGCGGACCTCGATGCGCGGTGTGGTGCTCATGCCCGCTCCCATTCCGGCTGGCGGTCGAGCACGGGCAGCGGCGCGTGGCCGCCGCCGATGCGCGGCAGGCAGGCGAGCAGGCCCCGCGTGTAGGGATGCTTCGCCTCGGCCAGATTTCGCGCGGCGATCTCCTCGACGATCCGCCCGCGATACATGACGAGCACCCGGTCGCAGAAGGTGGAGACGAGGCGCAGATCGTGACTGATGAACAGGAGGCCCATGCCGCGCCCGCGCACGAGATCGTCCAGAATGCGAAGGATTTCGAGCTGCACGGTGACGTCCAGCGCCGATGTCGGCTCGTCCGCGATCAGGAGTTCGGGTTCGGGGATCAGCATCATGGCGATCATCACGCGCTGGCCCATGCCGCCGGAAAGCTCGTGCGGATAGGCGCGCAAGACCCGCTCGGGATCGCGGATCTGCACGTCCTCCAGCATGGCGACCATGCGTCGCTTGGCGTCCGCGCCGGAGATGCGGCCGTGCGCGCGCAGCGCCTCGCCGAGCTGCCGGTCGATCCGCATGACCGGGTTCAGCGAGTATTTGGGGTCCTGCATTACCATGGCGATGCGCCGGCCGCGCACGGCGCGCATCTCGCGCTCGCTGAGGGCGGCGAGATCGGTGCCGCGGAAGCGAAGCGTATCGGCCGCAACATGGCCGGGCGGGCGCACGAGGCGCAGGATGGCGCGCCCTGTCATCGACTTGCCGGAGCCGGATTCGCCCACGATCGCCACGCGCTCGCGCCCGACCGTGAAGCTGACGCCGCGCACGGCTTCCACGAGGCCGCGCCTCGTGTCGAAGCCGACGCGAAGGTTGCGCACCTCCAAGAGAGGCTCGCCGGCGTTGGACATCATCTTTCCTTCGACGCGCATGGTCTTTTCGCCCGCGCTCAATGCTTCGCGCATGGTTTCCTCGCCCGCGCTCATTGCTTCGCGCTCCGGGGATCGAGAATGTCGCGCAGCGCGTCGCCGAGCAGGTTGAAGGCAAGGCTGACCAGCAGGATGGCGATGCCGGGAATGGTCGCCACCCACCAATGCGTCAGCAGATATTGCCGCCCCGAGGAGATCATGGCGCCCCATTCGGCCAGCGGCGGCTGCGCGCCGAGGCCGAGAAAGCCGAGGCCGGCGGCGGTGAGGATGATGCCGGCCATGTCGAGCGTGACGCGCACGATCACCGAGGAAAGGCACATCGGCATGATATGGCCGGTGATGATGCGCAGCGTCCCGGCGCCCTGAAGCCGAGCGGCCGCGATATAGTCGGAGCGGCGCACGGTCAGCGTCTCGGCCCGGGCGACGCGGGCATATGGCGGCCAAGCGGTGAGCGCGATGGCGAGAATGGCGTTTTCGATGCCGGGGCCGAGCGCTGCCACGAAGGCGAGCGCCAGGATCAGGCGGGGAAAGGCCAGGAAGATGTCGGTGATCCGCATCAGGACACGGTCGGTCCAGCCGCCCAGCGTCCCTGCCACGGTGCCGATCACGAGGCCGAGCACCGGAGCGGTGAGCGCCACCAGCGCCACGACGTAGAGCGTGACGCGCGCGCCGTAGACGAGCCGGCTCCAGACGTCGCGGCCGAGTTCGTCCGTGCCGAGCCAATGGCCGGCGCCGGGCGGCAGAAGCCGCGTGTCGAGGTTCTGGATGTTGGGCGCATGGGTGGCGAGCCAGGGCGCGAAGGCGGCCATGAGCAGGAGAAGGACGATCAGGGCAAGGCCGATCATCGCCAGGGCGTTGCTCCTGAGCGTCAGCCAGCCCTGCCAGAGCGAAACGGCGCGCGCCTGAAAGCGTGAGCGCGGGCTGTCGCTGGTCAGCCAGCCTAGCCACCCGGAAGTCCGTGTCATTTCGCTCATCGCGCCCTCGGATCGACCAGCGTGTAGACGACGTCGGAGAGAAGATTCAGCACGATGAAGGCCGCGCCGATCATCAGCGTTCCGCCGAGCACGGCGTTGAAGTCGGCGGCGAACAACGCCTGCGTGATGTAGAGCCCGAGGCCGGGCCAGGCGAAGACCGTCTCGGTCAGCACCGACCCTTCCAGCAGCGCGGCATAGGACAGCGCGATGACGGTGACGAGCGGCACCATGGCGTTGCCGAGCGCATGGACCCAGACGACGCGCCGCTCCGACACGCCCTTCACCCGCGCGGCGGTGACGTAATCCTGGCTGAGCTGTTCGAGCATGAAGGACCGCGTCATCCGAGAGATGTAGGCGAGCGAAAAGTAGCCGAGCACCAGCGCGGGCAGGATGAGATGCGACAGGGCGTTCCAGAACACGTCCCAAGCGCCGGACAGGGCGGAGTCGATCAGGATCGAGCCGGTGAGCGGCGTCACGTCGAACTCGTAGGCCAGCTCAAACGAGACATCGAGCCGTCCCGGCCCGCCGACCCAGCCGAGTTGTCCGTAAAACACGAGAAGCGCGATCAGTCCGAGCCAGAAGACCGGCATGGAATAGCCGAGCAGCCCGACGACACGTATCACCTGATCGGGCCAGCGCCCCTGATAAACCGCGCCGAAGACCCCGGCCGGCACGCCGAGCAGGACGCCGATCAGCGTGGCGAGCGTGGCGAGTTCCAGCGTCGCAGGAAAGGCGGCGCGGATGTCCTCCACCACGGGGCGCGAGGTGAGGTTCGAGCGGCCGAGATCGCCGGTCAGGACATCGCCGAGATAGCGCACGAACTGCACGGGCAGCGGCTGGTCGAGGCCGAGCGCGATCTTCGCCGCATCGTACTGCGCCTGCGTCGAGCGATCGCCGACCACGGCCAGCACGGGATCGAGCGGCACTACGCGGGCGATCAGGAAGGTGACGAAGAGGAGGCCGAACAGGGTGATGGCGAGGCTAAACAGGAGGCCCCCGCCGCGCTGGAGGGCGCGGGGGATGCCGAGGCCCCCGCCGGTCGGGGCGCGCGTGGGATCGAGCGCCGGCTCGTCGAGAACGGGCGGGCTCATAGACCCGCCCTCATGCCGATGGGTCGCAAGGGACTACTTCGCCGCCTTGGTCACGGTCCAGTAGAAGGCCGAGGCGACGGCGCCACCGGTCTTGAACCCGTCGACACCCTTGCGCAGCGCCGGCTGCTCGGAGCGCTGGAACAGGACCGCGATGGGCGAAGCCATCTGCTCGTGGCGCTGCATCTCTTCGTAGAGGGCGGCGCGCTTGGCCTCGTCCTTTTCCACCACGGCGGCCGCCACCATGGGCGTCGTTTCCGTGGCGGCATAGGCGTTGCGCCAGGCGAGATTGCCGACCAAGGCGCCCGCGTCCGAATTGTCGGCATTGGCGGCGAAGACCGAGGCGTTGGTCTGCGGATCGGGATAGTCCGGGCCCCAGGTCTGCAGCGTCAGCTTGTGGTTGCGGGCGCGGTAGATCGACAGCGCCTCGGCGCCCGTCACCGAACGGAGCGAAGCCTTGATGCCGGCCTGCGCCAGCGAGCCCTGGATCGCCTGGGCGATGTCGACGCGCTCCTTCTCGTTGCGGATCAGGATCTCGGTCTCGAATCCATCGGGATATCCGGCCTCCGCCAGCAGCGCCTTGGCCTTGGCGACGTCGAGCTTGAAGGGCTTGTCCTCGATCGCGCCGAGGAAGCCGGCGGGCAGGAAGGACTGGTGCGTCTGCTCCTGGCCCTTCAGAAGCTGGCTGGTGATGCCGTCATAGTCGATCAGATACTTGATCGCTTCCATGACCTTGGGCTTGGCGAGGATCTCGTCCTTCTGGTTGCCGGAGAGATAGTAGACCTGGCCGCGCAGCTCGGTCTGGATCTTGAGATTGGCGTCCTTCTCCACCGAGGCGATGTCGGTCGGCCCGAGATTGCGGGCGACGTCCACATCGCCCTTCTGCAGGAGAAGAAGCTGCGTCGCGGGCTCCACGACATGGCGCACGAAGACGCGCTTCATCGCGACCTCGTGGCCGAAATTCGGATTGGCGTCGAGCACGACGGACTCGTTCGGCTTCCAGGCGCGCAGGACATAGGCGCCCGAGCCCGCCGAATGTGTGTCGAGCCAGGCGTTGCCGAAATCCTCGGCGGCGTGTTCCATGACCACGGCCTTGTCGACGATCGAGCCGACCTCCGCCGTCAGCGCGTTGTAGAGGAAGGACGGCGCATAGGGCTTGTCGGTGACGATCTGCAGCGTCGAGGCGTCCACCGCCTTTACGCTGGTTTCGATATTGTCCTTGGTCAGGCCGAACTGGGTGAGGATGAAGGCCGGCGTCTGGTCGAGCTTGACGACGCGCTGCAGCGAGAACGCCGCGTCCTCGGCGGTCACCGGATTGCCGGAGGCGAACTTGCGCCCTTCCGCCATCTTGAACGTGTAGGTCAGCCCGTCTTCTGAAACCGACCAGCTCGAAGCGAGGCCCGGAATAGGCTTCAACGTCGCCGGATCGATCTCGACCAGGGTCTCGTAGAGATTGTTGATCTGATCCTGGCCGGAGAATTCGAAGCTCTCGGCCGGGTCGAGCGACTTCATGTCGTCGATGCCGTTGGCGATCACCAGCGTGTCGGCCGGCGTCTCGGCCAGGGCCGCGGAGCCGAAGGTCGCCGCGCCAAGCAGCACGGTTCCGGCAAGAAGGCGGCGGGCGAACGGGCGGGAAGACAGAAACGACACGGGCAACCTCGTCGGGTTCGGTGAGCGGATCGGCGCGAAGCACGCATTCCCCGCGCCCGACGAGAGGACGCTATGACATGCTTAATGACTCGGCAAGCGCGTGCAGTGCACAAGCTGTGGACAGGACGTTACGCCTTCCAAGTGCGCCCGAGCACCGAGAGCCAGTTGCGATGGGCGATCCGTTCCAGTAGCGCATCGCCATAGCCGGCCTTCGACAGATGCTCGAACAGGGCGGGAAGCCCGGCGGCGGAGCCGATCGCGTCGGGGATCGTCGCCCCGTCGAAATCGGAGCCGAGCGCGACGCCCTCCTCCCCCAGCCGCTCCAGAAGCGCGTCGAGATGCCGGCGCATCGTATCGAGCGGCGTGTCGGAATCCATGCGCCCGTCCTCCCGCAGGAAGGCGGTGGCGAAGTTCAGCCCAACCACGCCGCGCGAGGCGGCAACGGCATCCAGCTGCACATCGGTCAGGTTGCGGCTGACGGTGCAGAGCAGATGCGCATTGGAGTGGGTCGCGACGAGCGGGGCAT
The DNA here is from genome assembly GCF_001463785.1 of Aureimonas sp. AU40. NCBI lineage: Bacteria > Pseudomonadati > Pseudomonadota > Alphaproteobacteria > Hyphomicrobiales > Aurantimonadaceae > Aureimonas > Aureimonas sp. AU40. The sequence continues at coordinate 10,306 of NZ_BBWL01000007.1, read as the reverse complement.
CCGAGAGTTCGGCCACGTCCCAGAAGCCGCGCTCGTTGAGATGCGACAGATCGAGAAGAATGCCGAGTTCGTTGCAGCGCTTCACGAGGCGCTTGCCCGGCTCCAGCAGGCCTTCGCCCGTGTCGGGCGTCGAGGGAAAGCGCATGGGCACGCCGTGCGCGAAATGATTGTTGCGGCTCCAGACCATGCCCACCGAGCGTAAGCCAGCGGCAAACAGAACGTCGAGCATGTGAAGCTCGGGATCGATGGCCTCGGCGCCCTCGATATGAAGAACGGCGGCGAGACTCCCCTTCGCCATGGCCGACTCGATCTCACTGACGCTGCGGCAGACCGTGAGCCCGCCCTTCGACGCCGCTTCCAGCCGGAGAAGAATCGAGGCCATGGCCACCGTCGCGTCGGCCCCGGCTGGGTGCGCCAACGGCGTGGGCAACGGCAGATCGTAGCCCCGTCCGCTCATCCGGTCGCTGAGGTCGCCCGCCATGGGCGAAGGCGGGAAGATGGCGAAGAGCCCGCCCGCCAGCCCGCCAGCCCGTGCCTTGGCGAGGTCGATATGCAGCTGCGAATCACCGTCGAGAAAGGCCTGGAAGGTGGTGGGCGTCGGGTCCTGATAGATACGCAGGAGGGCGTCGTTGTGTCCGTCGAAAACCTTCAAGGCTTAGGTCCTCATGCCAAATTCGAGCCGCGCGCCTCCCCACAACCCATGAGCGGGAGCCCGCCGAGCGGATGCGGAGAAGCGCATGGGCGGGACGTTAGGCCAGCCGACCGCGCGACGCCAGCGGCGCCTTCGCATCCGCAACACGCTGTCTCGTCTTGGGGGGCAGACAGGGTTTCGAGACGGGAAGGCGGCTTAGAGACTGTTTGGAAACTCGGCGGTGGAAGGCCGGCGAGGGATTTTCTGGCGTCGCGAGGCGCCAAACGCAGTCGATGCCGGCGGCATCGGCGAGGATTGGCAACGAAGCGTCGGCTGAAAAGAGACGTCGGACCGACCCGACCGAGTTTCCAAACAGTCTCTTACCCGCCCTCCCCCGCGCTACCGGCCGCCTCGGCGCGAATCCAGCGGCGAAAGGCGTCGAGCGGCGGATAGGTCGCGCGCGTCGTGGGCGAGGCCAGATAATAGCGCTCGGCGCTTTCCATCGGCAGGTTGAGCGCGCGCACGAGGTCGCCGCGCGCCAACTCGTCCTCGATCAGGAATTCGGGCAGGACCGCCACGCCGATTCCTGAGATCGCACTTTGCGCGGCGGTCGCGAACTGATCGAACAGCATGCCGCGCAACGGGCCGAAAGACACGCCCTGCAAAGCGAACCAGCGCTCCCACGCGTCGGGCCGCGACACGAGATGGAGAAGCGGCGCGGCGAGAAGATCGGCCGGCGCGCGAAAGCCGTGGCGCTCGGCCAGCGCCGGGCTGCAGGCCGGCACCACGGTTTCGCTCATCAGGAGATCGAGCTCGGCCCCCGGCCAGTCCGCCGCGCCGAAATGGATGGCCGCGTCCAGCGCCTCCAGCCGGAAGTCGAAGGGCGAGAGCCGCGTCGTCAGGTTCAGCGTGATGCCGGGGTTCCCGCGCAGGAAGCCGGGCAGGCGCGGCGCCAGCCAGCGCGTGCCGACGGTCGGGAGGATGGCGAGATTGAGGGTGCCGCCCTCCGGGTTGGCGCGGAAGGTCAGGGTCGCGCCCGCGATGCGTTGCAGAGCCTCGCGGATTTCCCTCGCATAGACCTCGCCCGCCACGGTGAGGCGCACCGCCTGACGCTCGCGGATGAAAAGCTCGGCGCCGAGGAGTTCTTCTAGCGCGCGGATCTGACGGCTGACAGCGCTTTGGGTCAGGTTGATCTCGGCCCCGGCCGCCGTGAAGCTCTGCAGCCGCGCCGCCGCCTCGAAGGCGCGCAGTAGCGACATGGAGGGAAGAAAGCGGCGCGCGAGAGCCATGTCATTCCGAAGGCGAATGAAGTCGATTGGCGAACTCGTTGGCAGACCGGCGCGCAGCCGTCAAACCTCATGAGCGGGCCGAATGGCGCCGGCGGGCCTTGGACACGCCGCCAGCGCCGGCGCGTGGTGGGTCAGAGGCCGCCGGGCATTCCGGGCACCGGCGGTGCCGGGCGCGTCGGGTCGGGCTCGCCCGCCGGGTTCGGCTCCACGGGCCTTGTCGGCGTGTCGGGGCCGATGCCCGGTCCGCCGTCCGGCCGCCCGATGGCGTCATCGTCCCCGGTACCGGGCAGGATCGGCTCGGGCAGGTCCTGCCCCGGTTGATTGATGATGTTCGACATGCGTCGTCCTCCTTGTTTTACAAAGAGGACGCATGGCCAGGGGCGAGGTTCCCCGGGAGGCCGCGATCGCTTCGATCAGGCGCTCGCCGCCGCTCGGGCTCTGTAGCGCGCGTGGCCCAGGGTGAAGAGCCGGCCGACCTGCCCCATCCACCAGCGATCGAAGATCGCGACCGGCACGGCCAGTGCCAGGGTTCCCGCAACTGTGACGAGGAAGGTCGCGCCGATCTGCATCCCCCGGCCCCAGTTCACGGTCGCCTCGAACACGGCGCTGGAAGCGGAACAGATCACGATGATCTGGCAGAGATAGATGCCGAAGGACAGGAAGCCCAAAGTTGAGCCGACCTGGCCCGACATGGCCCGGCGGATCGGCGCGGAGCGCTGGAACAGAAAAAGCGCCAGCACGGCGGCCAAGGTGTGAAGCACGACGCGCAGGCGCAGAGGGTCCAATGCCGCCAGAGGGGCGAGCGGGGCATAGAGCCCTTCCGGGCGCGAGCCGACCATGGCCTCGTGATAGCCGCCGAGCAGCAGGATGGCCACGATGGCCGCCGCCGTGCCGCGCCATGTCCAGTCCCGCCCCGGTCCCGCCTCGTGCCGCGTCGCAAGGGCGACGCCGACGACGAAGGGGCTGAGATAGGGACTGGCGAGAAACGCGGCGAGCCAGAGCGCGCTGAGAATCGGCGTTTGAAAGCGGGGAAGCCTTGCCCAGAGCAGTGCCGCTATGAGCACGAGGAAACTGCCCTCGAATTCGTAGCGCATGGTCCAGAGACTAGAATTGTAGAGACTGTGCGCGGTGAAGAAGGTCGTCGCGCCTTCCCAGATGCTTTGGGGAATTTCCGCGAAGCCGGCGCTCGGCCAGGTGTAGAACCAGGCCAGCCATTTCGAAGGGACGAGCGGCGCGACGGCGGGGTTGGAGAAGAGGCCAGCCGCCATCGCGCCGCCGGCCATGGCATTGGTAAGGATCACCGGACCGGCCAGACGCGGCCAGCGCTTGAGCGCAGCCAGGGCCGCCACCTCCGCGCTGCCGGTCCGCAGGACCCGAAGCGACAGGACGAAACCTGACAGGACGAAGAACACGACCACGGCCGCCGAGCCGTTCACCAAGGCGAAGGCAGGCGTGCCGAACAGGGACCAGGGCTGGTCGGGATAGGACAGGCCATGCAACCTTGGGGTAAAGCCGAGCATGAAGTGGTGGACCAGCACCGTGATCGCGGCGATACCGCGAAGTGCCTCCAATTCCACCAGTTTCCTGGACGACGGCATGGGCAGACCCTTCGCACCGATCAAAGCGGGACCCATCCTTTTCACCCGAACAGGCCGCTGACAAGCTATCTCCGGGTGCAAGCCCTACACTGCACTCGCGAAATCGACTTGGTTTTTCTTGCGGCGCACTCAAGCCGTCCGACGGCGCTGATCGCGCGCCTCTCGCCGATCCGGCGCGATCCCATCTCCGCATCCCGTGGATACGATCGACCGCTCTGCGAGTTGTGGGATCGGTCCACCCGATCCCACCTGGAGATTGTCCGCCTATGCTTCGTTCTCTTCTCATCGGCCTCGTCGCCGGCCAGCGCGCCATGACTCCGCTCGTGCTCCTGTCCGGCGCGGCGCAGCGTGGGACCCTGCCGCGAGGCGGGCCGGCCGTCGAGCTTCTCGCGCATCCGCTGGTTGCCTGGGGTACCGCCGCGCTCGCGGCCGGCGAGATGGCGGGCGACAAGATGCGCTCCGCCCCGGATCGCACCGTGCCGGCCGGCCTGATCGCCCGCAGCCTGACGGCGGCTTTCGCCGGGGCCATGCTCGCGCCGAGGGGGCGGCAGGGCGAAGGCGCGATCCTCGCTGTCGCGACCGCGATCGGCGCGTCCTATCTCGGGCTGGCGCTGCGTCGGCGGGCCATGGCGCGCTACGGCCAGTCCTCCAGCGGCTTCGTCGAGGATGCGATCGTCCTGGCCAGCGGCGCCGCTGTCGTCGGCCTCACCTCGGCCGGTCGTCGCGGCTAGAGCTCGAGCGCTTTCAACGTCTCAAAGCGAGTTCAGCTTCGCCATGCGCAGAAAGAGATGGCGAAGCGCGTCCCTCACCTCGCCATCCTTGATGCGGTTGAGGAGGTCTTCGTAGGCCGGCTCCAGAACTTCCTGCGAATCCGCCTCGCCGTTCGGCGCGGGTTCGCCCTCCATCCCCTCGAAGAAGAAGCTGGGCTGAACGTTCAGAACCCTGGCCAGACGATAGAGCGTGCTGGCACTGATCCGGTTCTCGCCGTTCTCGTATTTGCGGACCTGCTGGTAGGTGATGTCTAATTCGTTCGCGACGCTTTGGAGGGATTTTCCCTGCGCCAGCCGCAAGGCCTCGAGGCGCTTGCCGAGATGGAGATCGATCGGGTCCTTCACCAGAGCCTGCATCCGTCGTGAACCTTTCGCTCGAACCCATTCCTCCCCATCCCGCCCCTTCGTGCCGAGCACGAATGGAGAATGGTTCGGCACCTCACCGAATGGTGGACATTGCGCTGGAAGCTTCGTAGGACCGTTCTCGTTCCGAGAAAAGAATTTTATGCCGAACAGGCCCAAGGGTTGTCTCAATGAACGATGACTCGAAGGACGGCGCGGGCCTTCTCGACCTGATCGGCATTTGGAACTGGCAAGTCAGCACGAATCTCGTGATCGCCTGCGAGCGTGTCTGCGAATATATCAACGTGCCCCGCGAGCTTGGCCAGCATGGCATCGCCCTCGAGCGCTTCCAGGCCGCCATCCATCCCGACGATCGATCCGGCCTTACGCGCGGCATCGCAGCCGCGATGGCGGGCGAGAATTCCATGACGGTCGACTACCGGCTCCGAAGCATCCTTCACGGAACGCGATGGGTGCGCTCGCGCGCTCGGTGCTTCCGCACGGCGGACGGGCGCCTGACCTATATCTCGGGCTATCTTTCCGACATCGCGCCTCCGCTCCGCCCCGTCCCCGACAGGAGCCGGAAAGCCCGCGAGGGATCGCTCGTCGACCATCTCACGCAAGCGCGCGATCTCGCCGCATCGCTCGACTACGACCTGCTGCGAGCGCTGATCGACGCGACTCTTCTGGAAACCGGCTATCAGATCGCTGCGCGTCTTGAGCCCAAGAACGACGCCTGACCGGGCTTCGCGACTGGCTTCGCGCGCCCGGCTCCTCGGACCATCTTGGGGCGCCATCATAACTATCGATTGCAGGATGCGCTGATCTCCATTCGGTCGCCCGCCTTGCGTGCAACTTTCATCAACACATTGCGTCATTGCCAAACATCCCGTGATCGTGTCACCCTCCCGGTCAGGTCGCGGGATCCATGCGACCGCAACGAACGGAGCCTGTTAGTCCGAACAACCACGACGGCAATGCTATCGAAGAGAGAAGGAGATAGACCATGGACACTCTCACCTCGCAGAACGCATTCGCGGACACGTCACGGGACGAAGACGAAGTCGGTTCCCCGCTGGTGATGCGCAGCCCATCGTCTTCCGAGATCGAAACCGACCCCACTGAGGGCGATGAAAAAGAGGCGTTCCTGAAGCTCGCCCACGCGATGTAGCGCACCCCGGACGCGGGCTGTCGCTAGGCACCCAGAGGCCCGCTCCCATTCGGCCCCCTTCAAGCCCATCGCTCGAAGGGGGTTTTGGGGTTACGGACGGTTCGGAGACAGAAGCGACCGCCGCCGTCCCTCACCGAGCGACCTTTCCCCTTCCGACCTGTGCCCATCCGCTCACCGACGATGTCGGAACAGATGATTTCCATGCCGAGATAGAGCAGGACCTCGCCAAGGCTTGGTGCTTCATCCCGTCTGGCGCCGTTCCGGCAGGCAGCTCTGTCTATGCCGGAAGGGCTTGATCCCTTCTCGCGGAGGCTGCGATGGAGTCTTCGAGCCACCTTCGCCGCCCTCCGGCCTGCGGCAATAATCAGGCGCTCAACTTCTCGAACCCGTCCAGATTCAGATCGAAGCCGTCGGATGCGGGACCGGCCGACGACGTGCGGCCTGTCGGCCGGGCGCTGTTGGCCACTTCCAACCGCCGAACCTTCGCCTGCAGATCATGGTCGGTCGTCTCGCTCGCCGCCGCAGTGGCCGCAGGCTTGAGAGCCTGCGCCAGCGTGAAGAAGCTGGCCCGCTCCTCCAGACGTCGCGCTTCGGCGGACAATTGGTTGGCCGTCGCCGACATTTCATTGGCCGATCCGGCATTGCTCTGCGTCACCTGATCGAGCTGCTGGATGGCCTGGTTGATCTGCTCGATGCCGACCGACTGCTCGCGGCAGGCGGCCGAAATTTCGGACACCAGTTCGGCGGTCTTCTGGATGTCGGGCACCAGCGCGTCGAGCATCCGGCCCGCCTCCTCGGAAGTGACCAGCGTCTGCGCCGACAATTGCCCGATTTCCTGCGCCGCCGACTGCGAGCGCTCGGCGAGCTTTCGAACCTCGGAGGCGACCACCGCGAAGCCCTTGCCGTGGCTACCGGCGCGGGCGGCCTCGATGGCGGCGTTCAGCGCCAGAAGGTCGGTCTGGCGCGCAATCTCCTGCACGACGGCGATCTTTTCGGCGATGGTGCGCATGGCGTCGACGGCGCTTGCGACGGCCACTCCGCTTCTCTCGGCATGATGCGAAGCCTGGGCGGCAATCTTCTCGGTCTGCGTGGCGTTGTCGGAATTCTGTCGCACGTTCGCCGTCATCTGCTCCACTGCGGCGGACGCCTGCTCGGAGGCGGCGGCCTGCTCCGTCGAGCCGGACGAAAGCGCCTCGGCCGTCGCGGCCGATTGCGTGGACCCGCTCGCCACCTGCGCAGCCGACCCCGTAACATCGGTGGCAATGGCGGAAAGCTGGGCGCTCATCGCATTCATCGAGACGAGAAGTTCGGCGACCTCGTCGCTCCCCCGCACCTCGACCTGCTGCGAAACATCGCCCGTGCCGATATCGTTGGAGAGACGAACGGCTTTTCGAAGCCCACGGCCGATCGAGGCCGCAAGCCAGATCGCGGCCCCCGCCCCGATCGCAAGAGCCGCACCCAGAAACGCGATGAGGATGTTCCGCGTCGCGAGGTAGTTGTCCTGCGCTTCATCGAGATAGGCGGTCGCAACCGCAGCGCTTTGCTCCGTCAGCTTATCGGCGCGGTCGTCCAGCGCTTCGGCAAGCGGCGTCAGCGTCTCGTTGTTGAGTTGGAGTGCGCGGCCGAAATGGTTGTTCAGGCCGAACTCGACGATCGACTCCTCCGCAGTCCGAAGGTCCGTCCAGGAGGCCTTGGTCTTGGCGACGAGCTCCTGATGCCCGGCACCCGCCGGCACTGCCAGCAGCGCTGTGAAAAGCTGGTCCACATTCGCGTATACGGCCGTCAGATCCTTCTTGATGCGCTGAAGCTGGGCCGGGTCGGTCCGCACCACGGCCGCGATCGCCGAGGTTCGGCTGCGAAGCACCTCGACTTGGATGTCCGAAAGAAGACTGAGCGCCGCCAGGGCTGCTTTATCGTCGGACTGAAGAACGGCCTTCTTGAGTTCGGCCGAGCTTGCCAAAAATGCGTCGGACAAAGGCTTGGTCTCGTTCATCGCCCTGTTGCCAGCCGTCGGCTCCGCGAATTCGGCGACCGAGGCGGTCTCGTTGGCGGCCGCCCGGACCTTATCGGTCAGTGCTCGAAGATCGGCATTCGAGGCTTGGTCGGTGGCGGACATCGCGCCCAGCAGCTTCGTCAAGTCCTCGTCCAGCATCTGCCAGTCATTGGCGAGATCCTGCTTGGCCATGGCTTTCGCATCGGTGTCGGGCGCCAATATCAATCTCAGCGTCGCGCGTTGAATATCGGTGACGACAGCTTGTATACCGCCGGCGCGCTCCGTCTGGACATAGGGGCCACTGGCAAATCCAGTCATCATCGCGTTGGTGAGCGAAAGGCTATTGATGCCGACATAGCCGGTTCCAGCCATCATCAAAAGGACAGCCGAGAACGACACGCCCAGCTTGGTCTTGATCGTCCAGCGCATGCACTGCCCTCCCGAACATCAGCTATCGCGGGAGGATTGATTTAATTCGCTCAACGAACGATTACCGAAAGCACGTTCCGAGCCAGCTGAATTTTTAGCCGCGAAAATGTGTTTCTTGGCCGCGACCTAAATTCCGCGAAGAAGAGCGAACGCGCGCCGACTCTGATGCGACGGCGAAGCAGTCGATGCCAGCCTGGAATCGAGAGGGAAGAGAGGTCTTAGCGGCAGAGACCGCGGAGACAGGCGAAGCAGACAATCGTCTCAGCCATCAGCCTTCGCAAGTGCAGCAAAAAAAACCGCCACCGGCAAGGATGCGACCCAAAGACCATACGACATCCTACGAGCACTAGGCGTGAACGACCAAGCAGACGCCAGCACCAAACCCGTAGATAATCGTTTGAAGGGATTGAGATATCTGGTGCTGCGAGAGAGGATTGAACTCTCGACCTCTCCATTACCAATGGAGTGCTCTACCACTGAGCTACCGCAGCGCTTCGATGGCGGCTGTTTGCCATATGGTTCCCGGGTTGGCAAGCCGGATCGTCGGATCTTTTTCATCTCGCCGACATGCAAAAAGGCTAGACAGGATTTTTCGCGCCGCCTATAAGGCCCTCACCAACGCAGCGATGCTTCGAATGAAGCGAAACTGCTTGCCCAAGTAGCTCAGTTGGTAGAGCATGCGACTGAAAATCGCAGTGTCGGTGGTTCGATTCCGCCCTTGGGCACCATTTATCTTCATGAAAACAGGCTTATTGAACTTAGCTGCAAGCTGAAGTTTATACTGCCTCGCTACCTTTGCGAGTCCGGCATTGGTCAGCGTCATTCTGCGCCGTTGAAGCAGCGGATGCTAAGCGGGCGTTAGAATCGGAGCCGGCGAGCAACACTTTCCAGGGACGAGCGAGCTGGCACTTCCTTGTCTTCCCCTCGTTTAAGGAACCGACCGACTCTCGAATTATAAACTGCTTGGCGCACGCGAGGGTTCGGTCTGTCGCGTTGCTGACTGTCACGCCTGATTCCAGCTCGCAGTAAGACGCAAGACGGAAAACTCGTTTCGGGCTCTGCTCAGCGGGACGCAGGATATTCTCGATCGCGAGTCGGAAATGATCGAGCCGGATTGGCGATGTAGGGGCGAGCGCCATAGGACTCGCCCCTACCTCACCCTCCGACTGCGAATGCGCCCCCCCTACAGCGCGCCGGCGATGGCCTTCAGCCAGATCGAGATCGCGACCGCGCCGCCGTCCGGTATGCCGAGGGCACGGGCGCCGAGATAGCTGGCGCGGCCGAGGCGCGGGGCCATGGTCTGTGTCGCCTCGGCGCCGGAAGCCGCCGCCTTCGCTGCCTCGGCCCATGCGATGGCAGGCGTCTCGCCGCGCTCGGTGGCGGCTTTCAGGGCGCGGGCGGCCGGCAGGAGAGCGTCCAGCATGGTGCGGTCGCCCTCGCCAGCGCCGCCGAGCTCGCCGATGGCACGCGCGGCGGCCGCGAAGGCTGGGGCCGCTTCGCGCGGGTTGGCGGGATGGGTCTGTAGATGGCGCGCGGCGCGCATCAATGCCGTGGCATAGAAGGGGCCGGAGCTTCCGGCGATCGCCCGGCGCAGCGCTTCGGCCATGGCTGTCAGGGCGCGGTCCGGGCTGGTCCAGACGCTGTCCGGCAAGGCCCGCAGGGCTTCCGCGCCGCGCGACAGGCTGGCGCCAAGATCGCCATCACCCGCGCGGGCGTCGAGATCGGTGAGTTCGCCTTCGGCCTGTTCGATGGCGGCAGCCGCCGCCAGGACGGCCCGGCGCATCGCCTCCATTCTCGGTTGCGGCACGGCGCTGCCTAAGGTCTCCGTCGGCACCGCCGTGGACGGGGCGGCGGGAAGGTGGATGTCCCGGTTCAGGTGCCCCCCGCCCGGCCAGGCAGGCGCGCGCGTCGGCGCGTCGAGCAACGCCAGACGCGCGTCGTCGACCCGCAGGAGCGAAAGCGAGCAGCCGCGCATATCGAGCGCCGAGAGGAGCGTGCCGCACCAGGCGCGCTCGACTTGGAGGCCCCGCGCCACCAACTGGCGCAGCGCTTCCCCCGCCACGATGTCGAGTTCCATCGGCTG
>NZ_BBWL01000006.1:0-52261 GCF_001463785.1 Aureimonas sp. AU40 | reverse complement strand
TTCCCCCGCCACGATGTCGAGTTCCATCGGCGGGGTGCCGCCCAGGCCATTGACCAGAAGCACGCAGCGCTCGCCCTTGGTCAGGGCGAGATCGTCGATGATGGCGGCGAGAAGCGTTTCCACCAGCGCGCTCGCCGGCTGCAGGGGCGCGCGGCGCACACCCGGCTCGCCATGAATGCCAAGACCAAGCTCGATCTCGTCCTCTCCCAGCGTGAAACCGGCCTTGCCGGCGGCCGGAACGGTGCAGGATTCCAGCGCCAGCCCCATGGAGCCGAGATCGGCGGCGGCTTCATTGGCAAGGGCCGCGACCGTTTCGAGATCGTCGCCGCGCTCGGCCGCGGCGCCCGCAATCTTGTGGATCAAGACGGTGCCGGCTATGCCGCGCCGGCGCTCTTTGGGCACGGTGCCGCGCAAGGCGACGTCGTCGGCCACCACGACCGTCTCGACCCGGCCGCCCCGGCCGCGCAAGATCTCCGCCGCGAGGCCGAAGTTCAGCCTGTCGCCCGTGTAGTTCTTGACGATGAGCAGCGCGCCGGCCGCGCCCGTCGCGGCCTCCAGCCCGGCGAGCACGGCGTCGGTGGAGGGTGAGGTGAAGATGTCCCCGGCGATCGCGCCGGTCAGCATGCCCTCGCCGACATAGCCGGCATGGGCGGGCTCGTGTCCGCTGCCGCCGCCAGACAGGACAGCGACCCGGCGCGCATCCGGCTCAGCCAGAGGATGGCGCAGCACCACCGTCTCGCCGGCCAGCAGGGCCTGACCCGGCGCGAGAGCCACCGACCCTTCCAGCATTTCCGGCACGATCGCCTTCGGATCGTTGATGAGCTTCTTCACGCGCGGTCCCCCTGCCCCAGTCCCTGCTGAAGAAGGTGACGGATTGCGGGTTGGAGGCAAGGCGTTCGGAGGGAACGGAACGGAGATTTCGGCGGCGTGCGTGGTGAAACAGCGCTGGCGGCGGAGGAAGAGCGGAGGGCTTTGCGCTTCGCAGACGACCTCAAAAAAGGGAGCAGACCAAGGACGCCGGGTCGTTTTGCGGCTTAGCGGAGGTTGGGAATCGCCGATCGCTGCGACGTGGGAACGAGACCGTGGGTGACACGGCACCACCTGACGAAACGCTGCACGGAGGGGACAGAGGATTCATCGGGACAGGGAATGGCGCCTCGGGAAGGGCGACGACAGGCATCCGCCTCGGCAACCAAGCGCATGACGGAAGCACTTCGGAAGACACGGGCGGGGTAGGCGAGGATCGCTCAACAGTAGCGGTGCCAAAGCGTATAGACGAGAACGGCCCGCCCTTCGGATACGGATTGGAACCGGCGCGGATAGCGCATGAGCTTTGGGAGGCCCCCTCCCCGCGATCGACCCAAGAGACTCTTCGATAACTCAGCAACGGAGGGCCGCCGAGTGATTTTGCGACGACCGCGAAGTGACAAGCGCAGTCGATGCCGGTGGCGCATCGGCGAGGATTGGTAAGGACGGGGCGGTGGAGAAGCGCCGACGGACCGACCCGACCGAGCGGTCAAACACTCTTCAAGAATGCCTAACGAAACCTCTGGCCGGAGGATGGGCGAGGGTTTTCGGCGGGAGCAAGGAGCGAAGCTTAAGTGATGCTGGCGGCAGGACCAAGCATTCGCCACGAAGTCCATGGCGGAATGACCCGACCAGCCGACCCAACGAGGTTTTGTTAGGCGCTCCAAGCGCCCCCGACGCATCCATGCGAAACCGGCCGCAGCGCCCGCTCAAAGCATTTCCTGCACCCGCTCCCAGGCCTTGGTCAGGTGGCGTGTGAGAACTTCGGCCAAGCGGTCGGCGTCTCGCGCCTCCAGGGCCTCGATCATCTCGCCATGTTCGGCCACCGCCGCCGCCCAGCGCTCCGGCCCCTCATGGCCGATGAAGCGCACGCGCTTCAGACGCATCTGCAGGCCGGAATGGACCTGCGCCAGCGACTGGTTGTCGGCGAGGTCCACGATCATGGAATGGATCTGCTGGTTGAGCTTGTAATAGGCCAGCCGGTCGCCCGCCTCGTAGCGCGCGATCATCTCGTCATGCACGCGCCGCACCGCCGCGATGCCGCCGTCGCTAGCCGCCGCGCAGGCGAGCCGCCCGGCCAGGTCCTCCAGCGTGCGGATGACGAGCATCATGTCCTGCACGTCCTTGCGGCCGAAGCGGCGCACCACCGCGCCCCGGCTGGGCACGAGCTCCACCAGACCTTCGCTGGCGAGATACTTGATGGCCTCGCGCAACGGCGTGCGCGAGATGCCGAGCTGCTCGCCGAGCTGGCCTTCGTGCAGGCGCGTACCCGGCTCCAGCGCGCCTTCGATGATCATGTCGCGCAGGCGGTTGACGATCGTGTCGTGCAGCGAGGTGCGCGCGATGCGCCCGGCTCCCGCAGGCTCCGCAGCCTGGTCCGCCGGACGGGCCGTCCCGATCGTCTCGCTCATCGAATGCTCCTGGCCTGTGCGCCCGATGGGACATCGACGCGCGTGACATTCATCACGCGGGCGGGAAGGCGTCAATTTAAAATGCTGCATGCAGAATACAAAAGGCTTGATGACGGAATGCAAGATCGTTATGCCTGCTGACGAGTTTCCTGGGAGGAGCCGTCATGGCGAACGCAACCAACCCTTCGAGCCGGCCCGTGATCGCGCTTGCGATGGGCGATCCCGCCGGCATCAGCCCGGAACTGACCGCCATGCTCCTGACGTTGCCGGAGGCGAAGGATGCGGCTCGCATCGTCACCTTCGGCGACCGGCGCATCCTGGAGCGCGGCGCCATCGAGGCCGGGGTGACGTTGGATCTCGACGTGGTGGCGAGCGAAGCGGAGATCGTGCCCGGCGCGCGGCATGTGCTGGTGGATCTCGGCCATCTCTCGGTCGAGGAGGTCGAGCGCGGTCAGGCAACGTTGCCCGGGGGCCTTTTCGCCACGCGAAATTTCCGCTCGGCCCTGGAAATGGCCCATCGCGGCGAGGCGGATGCGGTCTGCTTTACGCCTTTCAACAAGCAGGCGATGCGGCTGGCCTATCCCGGCTATGACGACGAAATCCGCTTCGTGGTGGATGTCACCGGCTTTCGCGGCAAGGTCCGCGAGTTCAACGTTCTGGAAAAGGTCTGGAACGCCCGCGTTACCTCGCACATCCCCTTGAAGGACGTGTCGGCGCATCTCTCGGTGGACGCGATTCTGGCCGAGGTTAAGCTGACGAATGACTGCCTGAAGCAATCCGGGATTGAGCGCCCACGCATCGCGATCAACGGCCTGAACCCGCATGCCGGCGACGGCGGCGCGTTCGGCACCGAGGAGATCGAGATCATCGAGCCCGCAGTGCGGGCCGCCAAGGACCTCGGCTACGAGGTGGACGGCCCGTTCCCGGCCGACACGGTGTTCCTGCGCGCCCTCAAGGAGGGCTGGCACGCGGTCCTCACCATGTATCACGACCAGGGCCAGATCGCGATGAAGCTCATGGGCTTCGACAAGGGTGTCACCATGATGGGTGGCCTGCCCTTCCCGCTCTGCACCCCGGCCCACGGCACGGCCTACGACATCGCCGGCAAGGGCGTCGCCGATATCGGCGCGACGCGCGAGGCCTTCCGGCTCGCCGTGCGCATGGCCAACCAGCAGCGTGCGCGGGCGGTGGCGGCCGAATAGGCCGGGCCGCCCATCCGGTCACGCGCGGGGAGGAAGCGCATGTCCCATACCAACGAACCGAAGCTCGATCGCACCAACTGGCCCATCGCCGCGGCGATGATCCAATATCCAGCCCTGCTCCCGGACGGGCGTTCCACGCAGGACCAGTCCGCCGAGGAATGGTTCGAAACGCTGGCCGACGTCGCGGATGCCGGCTTCAGCGAGCTCGACCCGACCGACAGCTGGCTGCGCGTCGCCGATCTGGAACCTTCGCGGCTGGACGAGTTCATGGGCGTGGTCCGCGCCCATGGGCTGACCATTCCCAGCATTTCCACCGCGCGGCGCAACCTGATCGACCCCGAGCACGGCGAGGCGCATGTCGCCTATGGCCACCGCGTTCTCGACACGGCGGCCCGGATCGGCGCGGAGGCCGTGTCCTTCGGCTTCTTTTCGCCCCTGACGGACGCGCAGCGCAAGGCGCTGTGGTTCTGGACCGTGGACGGCGTCAAGAACCCCGACGATCCCGAGACCTTCCGCCTCGCCGTGGAGCGGGTGCGCGATCTCGGCCGGCACGGGGCCGAACTCGGCCTCGAAGTCGCACTGGAAATGTACGAGGACACGCTCCTTGGTACGGCCGACGGCGCAGTTCGCCTCGTCACCGAAATCGACCTGCCCAACGTCAAGATCAATGCCGATCTCGGCAATCTCGTCCGCCTCCATCGCGAGGTCGAGCCTTGGCAGGCGATGATGGAAAAGCTCGCGCCCTTCTGCGGCTATTGGCATATCAAGAACTACACGCGCATGGAGGACGCTTCGAGCGGCCTCGTCATGACCGCCCCCGCCCCGCTCGAATTCGGGACGATCAACTACCGCGCGGCCATTCGCATGGCGCTCGCCCACGGCTTCCGGTCGCCCTTCCTGGTCGAGCATTACGGCGGCGACGGCCTCAGCGTCAGCGCCGCCAATCGCGACTATCTCAGGAAAATCCTGCCAAGACCCGGAGTTCAAGCATGACGTCGATCTTCGACGCGCCGGAGCGCTTCGCCGCCAGCGCCCTTGCCGGCTTCTGCGATGTTTACAGCCATCTTGTCCATGCCACCCGCGGCGGCGCGCTGCGGGCCACTGAGACGCCGGAGGGCAAGGTCGCCCTGGTGATCGGCGGCGGCTCGGGCCACTATCCCGCCTTTCTCGGCTATGTCGGCGCGGGCCTTGCGGACGCGGCCGTGGCGGGCGACGTCTTCGCCTCGCCCTCGACGGAAAGCGTCGCGCGCATCTGCCGGCAGGCCCATCGGGGCGGGGGCATCCTGCTCGGCTTCGGCAACTATGCCGGCGACGTGTTGAACTTCGGCGCGGCGGCGGAGCGGCTGCGCGGCGAAGGGATCGACGTGCGCGTGCTCGCCGTCACCGACGATGTCGCGAGCGCCGGCTCGGACGAGAAACCCAAGCGCCGGGGCGTCGCGGGCGACGTGCCGGTGTTCAAGATCGCGGGCGCGGCGGCCGAGGCCGGCCTTGCGCTGGACGAGGTGGAGCGCCTGGCGCGGCTTGCCAACGCGCGCACCGTCTCGCTCGGCATCGCCTATTCCGGCTGCACCCTGCCCGGCGCGGACGGCCCGCTCTTTTCCGTCAATCCGTCGCAGGTCGCGATCGGCCTCGGCATTCATGGCGAGCCGGGCATTCGCGACCAGCCGCGCATGGCCGCCGCCGAGCTGGCCGGGCTGCTGGTCGAGCCGCTGCTGGCCGAGCGCCCGGACGGCGCAAATGGCCGCGTCGCCGCGATCCTGAACGGGCTCGGCTCTACGAAATACGAAGAGCTCTTCGTTCTCTGGACCCATGTGGCCGAGCGCCTGCGCGCGAGCGGCCTCGAGCTCGTCGCGCCGGAGGTCGGCGAGTTCGTCACCAGCCTCGACATGGCCGGCTGCTCGCTGACGTTGACCTGGCTCGACGCCGAGCTGGAGCCGCTCTGGCTGGCGCCGGCCGAGACCGCCGCCTTACGGCGTGGCCATGGGACGCCGCGCGAGCGGGCGGAGAAGCCCATCGAGAGCCGGGCCGAAACCTTGCGCTTCACCGCAGCCTCCGAGACCTCGCGCCGGAGCGCGGCCCGCGTCCAGGCGGCGCTGGAGGCCATCGCGGGCGCCTTGAGCGAGGCAGAGGAGGAGTTGGGCCGCATCGACGCCGTTGCCGGCGACGGCGACCACGGCCAGGGCATGCGGCGCGGCTCCGCCTCAGCGGCGGAGGGCGGGCGCAAGGCGCTGGAGGCCGGGGCCGGCGCGGGCTCGCTGCTCGCCCATGCCGGGGACCGCTGGGCCGACACGGCGGGCGGCACGTCCGGTGCCATCTGGGGCCTGTTCCTGCGCGCCTTCGGCACCGCGCTGGGCGACGGCGAAGCGCCGGACGCGCCCCGCGTGGCGGCGGGCGCCAAAGCCGGACTCGAGGCCGTCACCACGCTCGGCCGCGCCCGGCCGGGCGACAAGACGCTGGTCGACGCGCTGGCGCCCTTTGCCCAAACGCTGGAGCGCGAGGTGGCCACCGGCCGCGATCTGCGCTCGGCCTGGGCCACCGCCGCCGAGGCCGCGACCGTGGCGGCCGAGGCCACCAAAGATCTGACGCCGCGCCTCGGGCGCGCCCGGCCGCTGGCGGCCAAAAGCCTCGGCCATCCCGACGCCGGCGCCGTCTCGCTCGCGCTCGTCGCGCGAACGGTCTCAGAGGTTCTCGCCGCCGCCGAGACGGCGGAGCCCCTGCCCGCCTGACGCATCCCTAGAACACGCCGCCCCCGGGCCGAGGAGAGCCCGAGGGAGGCGAGGACCCATCGAGGGGCGCAGGACGCGCCCCGACCAGACCAACCGGGAGGAACCGACATGAAGACCCTAGCCCTGACCAGCCTCGTCGCCATTGCCGCCGCCTTCGCCAGCGCGCCGGCCTCGGCCCAATGGGCGCCAAGCAAGCCGATCGAATTCGTCGCGGCCGGCGGCGCGGGCGGCGGCACGGACCAGTTCGCCCGCCAGCTTCAGGCCGCGATCGCCAAGAACGATCTGGCGCCGGAGAACGTCGTGGTCGCCAACAAGGGCGGCGGCTCGGGCGCGGAGGCCTTCATCTACGGCACCGGCTCGGCCGGCGACGCGCACAAGCTGATCTTCGGCACCTCCAACGAGTGGCAGCTGCCGCTTGTCACCAAGATCGGCTACAAGCCCGACAGCCTGACGCCGGTGGCGACGCTCGCGGTGGACGAGTTCATCGTCTGGGTGCAGGCCGACAGCCCCTACAACACGATCATGGACCTCGTGAACGCCGGCAAGGAAAAACCCGGCGCCATCAAGTTCGGGGGCTCGCAGTCCAAGGACGTGGACCAGACTCTCGTCCGCCAGATCGAGGCGGCGACCGGCGCGAAGTTCCTCTACATTCCCTTCAAGTCGGGTTCGGAAGCGGCCGTGCAGCTTGCCGGCAACCATATCGACGCCAACACCAACAACCCGGCCGAAAATGTCGGCCAGTGGCGCGCGGGACAGGCCAAGGCGCTTTGCGTCGTCGCGCCCCAGCGCATGGCCTACAAGGACAAGGTGACCGAGACCCAGTCTTGGAACGACATCCCCACCTGTAAGGAACAGGGCCTGCCGATCGAGAGCTACCAGATGCCGCGCACGGTCTTCGCCCCGGCGGACGTGCCGGCCGAGGCCGTCGCCTACTACACCGACATGCTGCGCAAGGCCTCCGAGACGCCGGAGTTCCAGGCCTATCTGAAGACGACCTCGCAGACCCCGCGCTTCCTCGCGGGCGAGGAGTTCAAGAGCTACATCGCCGACAATGCCGAGACCTCGCGCAAGCAGTTCGAGGCCGACGGCTGGTTGGTGAAGTAACCCCAGGCGCCTCCCGAGGCGGCCCGCCGGGCCGCCTTTTTCCACGCTTCCACCCGGAGGACATCATGGTGACTCGGCGTCATGTCGAAGTGGTCACGGGTCTGGCGCTTGCCCTGGTCGGCGCGGTCACGGCCTATGGCGCACAGGAGAACGGCATCGGCTGGACCGATTTCGGCCCGGCCGCCGGCTATTTTCCCTTCCGCATCGGCATTCTCGTGCTGCTTCTCGGCTTGGCAATCGCGCTTCGCTACGGGCTGACCGGGCGTCGGCGCGTGCGCCCGGCGGCGGAAGCGGAGGTCGCAGGCCCGGCGGCGATGCATCCGGCAAACGGGCTGGACGTGCGGTTCCTGGAAGACGGCGCGCTCGGGCGCATCGCCTCGGTTTTCGTGCCGACGGCGGTCTCGGCCGCGCTCATTCCCTGGCTCGGCGTTTATTTCGCCTGCGGCCTGTTTCTCGTCTTCTCCATCGTCACGCTCAACAAGTCGAGCCTCCCCAAGGCGCTCGCCATCGCCGTCTGCACGATGGGGGCCTTCTTCGTCCTCTTCGAGTTCTGGTTTCAGGTTCCGCTCGCCAAGGGCGTGCTGATGCCGCTTCTCGGCATCCACTGAGCCTTTCCGATGACATCGAAAAGGCTCCAGCTCTCTGATTTCACCGCATTATCCGACGGCAAGGCGTGTCCGCCTTGCCTGGAAATGCTCTAGGAGACACACGATGGCCGACTTCGCCAATCTCCTGCACGGCTTCTCCGTCGCCCTGTCCTTCTACCATGTCGCGCTTATCGTCATGGGCGTGCTGCTCGGCATTCTGGTCGGCGTTCTGCCGGGCCTCGGCGCGCCGAACGGCGTGACGCTGCTCCTGCCGCTGACCTTCACCATGGACCCGGTGTCGGCGATCATCCTTCTTTCCTCCATGTATTGGGGCGCGCTGTTCGGCGGATCGACCACCTCGATCCTGTTCAACATTCCGGGCGAGCCCTCCTCCGTCGCCACGACCTTCGACGGCTATCCCATGGCCAAGCAGGGCCGCGCGACGGAAGCGCTCGCGACCGCCTTCTTCTCGGCCGGAATCGGCGCGCTGGTGGGCGTTCTTGTCATTACGGTTCTCGCCGGTTGGATCGCCTCCTTCGCGCTGCGGTTCTCCTCGCCGGAATTCTTCGCGATCTATCTCCTCGCCTTCTGCTCCTTCATCGGGCTCGGCGGCGCCGATCCGATGAAGACCGCCGTGTCGCTCCTGGCGGGCCTCGCCTTCGCGACGGTGGGCATGGACACGGTGTCGGGCGAGCTGCGCCTCACCTTCGGCTTTACCGATCTTCTGCGCGGCATTTCCTTCCTCGTCGCCGTGATCGGCCTGTTCGGCATCGGCGAGCTTCTTCTCACCGTTCAGGAGGAGCTGAAGTTCAAGGGCGTCTCCTCGCGCATCGAAATCCGCGAGATCTTCCGGGCGCTCGCGCGCCTGCCGCATTACTGGGTGACTTTCCTGCGCTCGGCGGCGGTCGGCGTCTGGATGGGCATCACGCCGGGTGGGCCGACGGCCGCGTCCTTCATGAGCTACGGGCTCGGCCGCCGCTTCGGCAAATACGGGTCCAATTTCGGCAAGGGCGAGCCGGAAGGCGTCATCGCGCCGGAAGTCGCCGACCATTCGGCCGGCACCTCGGCGCTTCTGCCCATGCTGGCGCTCGGCGTGCCGGGCTCGGCCACCGCCGCCGTCATGATGGGTGGCCTGATGATCTGGGGCCTCCAGCCCGGCCCGCTTCTCTTCACCGAGCAGCCGGATTTCGTCTGGGGCCTCATCGCCTCCATGTATCTCTCCAACATCATCGCCGTGGTGCTGGTGCTCGCCACCGTGCCGCTCTTCGCCTCGATCCTGCGCATTCCCTTCGGCATCATCGGCCCGATCATCATCGTGGTCTGCCTGATCGGCGCCTACACCGTGGCCAATGCCGAGTTCGATGTGATGATGGCGGTGGCCTTCGGCGTCATGGGCTATGTCTTCAAGCGGCTGGACTATCCCATCGCGCCGCTGGTGCTCGCCATGGTGCTGGGCGACAAGGCCGAGGACGCCTTCCGCCAGTCCATGCTCTATTCCGGCGGCTCGATCTCGATCTTCTGGTCGAACCCGCTGGTGGCGACGCTGATGGGCCTTGCCATGCTGCTTCTCTTCTGGCCGCTCCTGTCCAGGCTCGTCGGCCTTGTCAGCGGGGAACGGACCGAGGCCAGCGCGCCGCGCGGCTGATCCTCCCCGCGCACGCAACACGAAACGGCCGCGACAACATCCCCGTCGCGGCCGTTTCGTGTTCGGCTGGAACCGCAGGTGGCATCGCGCTATCGAAACCACCAGCCAAACCCGGAGACGTCTTTTGAAGCCTCAGCCCCTCACCCAAGCGCCGGGCGACGCCGCCCACCGACGGTCCATCGCTCCCGTGATCTGCTATCCCGTGGAAACCCTGCCGAAGCCCGACCTCGCGGCCTACCGCGCCGTTCGGGAGGACTGGTCGCTGGTGGAGCGGGTCACCCTGCCGGCGCGCGACGCCGCCTGCTTCCGCGCCCCGGCGGGCCATTTCTTCCGCATCCTCTCGGTCGAGGGGCCGCAGGTCGGCGACCTCAACCTCTTCAACGCGGCCGATCTCACCGAGCGCTTCTACAGCGGCAAGACGCGGGCGCTGTTCGGCACGCATGTCGGCCTCGGCGACCAGCTCTTTTCCAGCTTTCCGACGCTTCGCCCGATGGCGACGATCACCCATGATACGCTGGACTGGTACGGGTTCGATGCGTTCGGCGGCTCGGTGCACGACGTGATCGGCACGCGCTGCGATCCCTACACGCATGCGCTGCTGAGCGGCGGCGGCCAGTACCACCATTGCTGCCATTCCAACCTGACGCGGGCGCTGGCGGCCGAGACAGGGCTGCCGCTGCACGAGGCCGAGCGGCATGTGCATGACGTGCTGAACGTTTTCATGTGCACCGGCTTCACCCGGGACACCGGCCAGTATTTCATGAAGGCGAGCCCGGTGCGGCCGGGGGACTATCTCGAGTTCTTCGCCGAGATCGATCTTCTCGGCTGCCTCTCCGCCTGCCCCGGCGGCGACTGCTCCACAGTCCATTCTTCGGATGTCGCGGCCTGCCATCCGCTGGTGGTGGAGGTCTACAAGCCGGCCCGCCTGCCGGAAGGCTGGGCGCCGCCACCAGTAAACGCCTACGACCGCAGCCACGGCACCAAGGGCGAATAACGAAAGAAGGCAGGGCACGCCGGCCCTGCCTTTCCCCGCCGCTTTGCTCCGGGCCGCCCCCGCTCGGACCGGAGCGCCCCTCGCTTGGCTAGCGCCCGCCGCCCATGGCGCCCTTGCGGCCGAAGGCGACCGCCAGCACGATCAGCGCGCCGGCCACCATGTTCTGCTCGCTGACATCGAGGCCCATGATGATGAGGCCGTTGTTGATCGTTCCGATCAGAAGCGCGCCAACGAAGGTGCCGATGATGGTCGCCTTGCCGCCGAACAGGCTGGTGCCGCCGAGAATCACCGCCGCGATGGCGGCAAGCTCGGCCCCCGTGCCAAAAGAATAGCGCGCCGTCTGCATCATGCCGGAATAGAGCATGCCGGCCACCGCGCCCGCCGCGCCGCTGATGAGAAAGCAATAGAGCTTGATGCGCTTGGTCGGCACGCCAGAATATTGCGCGGCGACGCGGTTGCCGCCCGTCGCAAGCACCTGCCGGCCGAAAGGCGTATAGCGCAGGACGACATGGCCGATCGCCGCCACCGCCAGCGACCAGACGAAGAGCGAGGGGAGCGGGCCGAGGCTGCCCGAGCCGAACAGGCCGGTGAAGGTCTGGTCCGAGATCGGCACGGGCTTGGTGTAGGTCAGGCGCATGTCGAGGCCGCGCACGAACTGCATCATGCCGAGCGTCACCAGGAAGGACGGGATGTTGACGACGGTGACGAAGAAGCCGTTCACCGCGCCGACCAGAAGCCCGCTCGCCAGCGCCGCGACCACCCCGCCCGCCACGCCGTAGCCCGCCTGCATGGCGAGCGCGGAGGCGAGCGCGGCCAGCGCCGCCGTCGAGCCGACAGAGAGATCGAGCTCGCCCGCCGCGATAACGAAGGTCATGGCGACGGCGATGACGGCGATCATCGAGGTCGTGCGCGTGATGTTGAAGAGGTTCGCCATCGACAGGAAGCCCTTGTCGCCGATGGTGAAGGCGAAGAAGACGAGCACGGCGGCGAAGAAGATGTAGACCACGAAGTCGCGCCACTGGAATCCGGCGTGGAAAGCCGGGTGAACGGGCACAGCAGCGGCGCCGGCGGTCTTGGTTGGGCTAGCCTTGGACTGCATGATGCAGGACCTCCTCCGATGCGATGTCGCGTCTTTCCAGGGTTTTGACGACCCGCCCGTCGTGCAGCACGACCAGCCGATCGCTGAGGGCGAGCAGTTCCTCGAACTCGGACGAGATGACGAGAACCGCCGTGCCCCGGTCGGCGATCTCGCGCACGATCTCGACGATGTCGGTCTTGGCGCCGATGTCGACGCCGACCGTCGGCTCGTCGAGGATCAGGAGCTTGGGATGGCGGGCCAGCCATTTGGCGAGCACCACCTTCTGCTGGTTGCCGCCCGACAGAAGCTGGACCACCTTGGCCGGGCCGTCGGTGCGGATCTTCAGGTCGCGGATCGACTGGCGCGCCTCGTTCGCCGCCGCGCGGTCCCGCACGAACAGCCCTTTGCTGAAGCGCTTGAGGCTCGGCAGAGCGAAATTGCTTTGGACGGAATGATCGAGCACCAGGCCCTGCCGGCGCCGATCCTCCGGCACCAGCGCGACGCCCGCCGCCATGGCCTCGTCGGTGGAGCGCACGGGCTTGCCTTCGATGCGGATCTCGCCGCCGGTCGCCGCCCGCACGCCAAAAATCGCCTCGGCGATCTCGGTGCGGCCCGAGCCCATGAGGCCGGCAAGCCCGACGATCTCGCCGGCGCGGATCGAGAAGGACACGTCGTGGACGCGCACCGCGACACCGAGGTTGCGCACCTCCAGCACGGCCCCGACATCGGCCAAGGGCGGGCGCTCGCGCCATTGCAGCGAGCCGACCGAGCCGCCACCGAGCATGGCCTCGATCAGCCGTTCCATGGAGACGTTCGCGCAGTCGTCGGTCAGAACGGTCGCGCCGTCGCGCATCACCGTCACCCGGTCGCAGATCTCGAAGATCTCCGACATGCGATGCGAGATGTAGACGATGGCGACGCCGCGCTCCTTCAGCCGGCGGGCGATGCGGAAGAGCGACTGCGTTTCCGTGTCGGAAAGCGAGGAGGTCGGCTCGTCCATGATGAGGACGCGCGCCTTCTTGGAGAGGGCCTTGGCGATCTCCACCATCTGCCGCGCGCCGGTGCTGAGCAGTTCCACCGGCATGCGCGGGTCGATTGCCTCGCCGAGATCGTCGAGGATCGCCTGTGCCTGCCGGCAGGCTTCGCGATCGTCCACAAAGGCGCCTCGACGCGGCTCGCGATGGAGGAAGATGTTCTGTGCGACGGTGAGCGTCGGCACAAGGCTGAGCTCCTGAAAGATCATCGCGACGCCCGCGCCTTCCGCCTCGGCGGGGGTGGCGAAGGTCTCGGCCTTGCCGTCGAGGGTCAGCGTCCCGGCGTCGCGGAGATAAACGCCGGTCAGGATCTTCATCAGCGTCGACTTGCCCGCGCCGTTGCCGCCCATCAGCGCGTGGATCTCGCCGCGACGCAGCTCGAAGCGCGCCTTCTTCAGGACGGGAATGCCGTTGAAGGCCTTTTCCATGCCCTGCATGTCGAGAATGTCGTCTTGCATCCCATGCCATCCCGACCAGCGAGCGCGGGAGACCCAAAGCGCTCAGGGAAGATGCGGGGCGGCGAACCCGCCGCCCCGCCGCGAAGCGGGGATCAGTTGGACAGGTCGGCCGACATCTCGGCCGGTAGGTCCTTGCGGTAGATCGTCTTGTAGGACGCCGGGAGATTGCTCCGATCCACCGCCAGCGGCGGCACGACGACATAGGGCGGGGTCGCTTCGCCGATCAGCGCCAGCGCGCCGACCTTGGCCTCGGCCGTGCCCTGGTCGTAGGG
The DNA here is from genome assembly GCF_001463785.1 of Aureimonas sp. AU40. NCBI lineage: Bacteria > Pseudomonadati > Pseudomonadota > Alphaproteobacteria > Hyphomicrobiales > Aurantimonadaceae > Aureimonas > Aureimonas sp. AU40. Next base: position 38,723 of record NZ_BBWL01000006.1, on the reverse strand, counting down.
ACGCTGCGAGGAGATGCCGGCGATGAAGCCCTTCTTGGCCATGTTGGCGGCGACGATCTGGTCGAAGTTCTCGCAGACGATCTTGAAGTTCTCGGGCGACATGCCGGCGACCTGGGCGGCCGTGGCGGCGCCCATGGCCGGGATGCTCCAGGAGCCGTAGAGCCCGTTCAACGTGGGATAGCGCGCGAGCAGCGCCTGCGCCACTTCCTGGCCCTTGTCCGGGTCGTCATGGCCGGCGGTGGCGACGAGCTTCACGTCGGGATATTTGGCCATGAGCCGGGCGACGAAGCCCTCGTAGCGCAGATTGGTGACGTAGAAGTCGTTGGCGAAATAGAGCGCGGCGACGTCGCCCTTGCCGCCGATCGCCTTGGCCAGCTCGTCGGCCACATACATGCCGAGCGCCAGATTGTCCGAGGAGATGATCGAGACATAGTCCTTGCCGGGCTCCATGCCGTCCACCGCCTGGTCGATGAAGACGACCTTGGTGCCGGCCTCGGCGATGCGCTTGTAGGCGGCCGCCGTGGTCTGGCCGTTCAGCGGGATGGAGACGAGGAGGTCGGGCTTCAGGACGGCGATGGAATCGAGATCGGAGATCTGCTTGGCGTCGTCCCAATTGGCATTGGTCTCGGCCACGACCTTGATACCCATGGACTCGAAGTTTTCCTTGAGGCCCGTCAGCTGCTCGGAGGCCCAGTCGTCGCCCAGCCAGCCCATGGCGATTGCGACCGTGAAATTGCCGGCCTTGATCTTGGCGGCCTGCTCCGGGGTGATGGCGATCGATGAGCCCAGGACGCCCTTCTCGCCGCGCTGGCCGTCGCTAACCACGGTCGAGGAGAGATCGTCGATCTTGGCGAGCTCCAGCGTCTTGGCGGTCGGCGCCTGATACCAGAGCGGCTGGTTGAGATCGGCGGCGATGTTGTCGGCCGCGAACACCGCGCTCGGTGCGACCGAGACCGAAAGCAGAGCGAGGGCCGCGGCGAGGGCGGCTGGCTTGAAGTGACGCATGAGATCCTCCCGGATGTTGAGCGAGCAGCGCTGCCCGGCCCCGTCCTCCCAGACGGTGCGCGGGTCTCATCGCTCCGGCGCGAAGCTGTCGCGCCGGGCGAACCTCGTCGTCGCGAGGCTTTCAGTTCGTGTCAGGCGCGGTTCAGCATGAACTCGCGCAGCATGAGGGCGAGCCGATCCTCGGCCTCCCAGGCAAGGCTATGGCCGCATTCCTCGAAGACCTCGGACCGCTCGACGCCTTCCGAAACCTTCAGCATCTGGTCGCGCACCAGCGGGCCGAAGAATTCCGGCGCGCCCACCGTCATGATCGGCAGCGAGAGCTTCTTCTGTTTCAGCTCGGCATTGATGCGCGCGTTCTTCAGGCCGGCGCGGTAGGTCTCCAGGCAGCCGCGCAAGCCCCCGGGGGCGGACAGGCGGGCGATCCATTCCGAGATCGCCTCGTCGCTGATCGCGGTCGGGTTCCAGGTCTCGGCCTTGATCCAGAACTCCCAGAACTCGCGCTCGCGGCCGGTGATGAGCATTTCCGGCAGATGCGGAATCCAGAAGAAGGGAATGTGCCAAACCCAGACGCCCTGCTGGCGATACTGGGCGGAAATGTTGTCCGGCGTGAAGTTGGACCATTCCTCCAGCCCTTCGCCCGAAAGCAGCATCTCGCAGAAGGAAAGCGTCTTGACCCGGTCGCGCTGCGTGGCGGCCAGCGCATAGGCGAATTCCGCGCCCCGGTCCTCGCCATGCAGGTGGAACCGCTCGTGCCCGAGCTGCGTCATCAGCTCGGCCATGTCGTTGGCGTTGGTAAGGGAATCGTAGCCTTCCTCCGCCGGCGGCTTGTCGGTGTAGCCGAAGCCGCGCAGATCGGGCGCGACGACGGTGAAATGCTCCGTAAGGAGGGGCAGGAGCTTGGCCCAGTAGTAATGGGTCTTGGGCGTGCCATGCAGGAGCAGAAGCGGCTCGCCCTGCCCGGCCGTCACATAATGCATCCGGATGCCATTGACCCGCGCGCGCCCGTGCTTCACGGGGGCCCCCGCGTGATCGACGATCTCAACCATGTTTCCTCCCGAACGAAGCGAAGTCCGGGAGAGCGCGGCCTCAAGCCTTCAGGCGCTCGTCGCCCGCGCCTCCCAGCGCAGCGGACTTCGATCGCCTGCAACATAAATCAGGGAGGAACATTTGGTCAATACAAAAAACATCTGTTCATGCGTAGGCTGCAAAACTCCCGCCGAAGGCTCGCCGGATGGCTATCGAACGACGTAAAAGCGTCAGGCGAGAAACGTGAGGAGCTGATCGCGCACGCACAATAGTATCGACACGGGCGCGTCGGTGCGCCTCGCAGCCCGAGCGTCGATGTCAGTTCGAGGTGAGCCGCCGATCGGCCCCGAGGAAGTGACCCTGCAGGGCGGAGCGGAAGCGCGCGGCGGTGGGGTAGTCCCAATTGGGATCGCCGCCGAGGAAGAGGTCCAGAAACGGGATGGCGAGATTGGGATCGTCCTGCACGTTCTCGCGGAAGGACTGCCAGGAGCGCAGCTCCACCGCCTGCGGCGAGAGATGGATGCCTTCGAGCGATTGCTCCGCCAGGACCTTGTCGAGCACCGTGATGCAGAACTCGAAATAGAAGACGCCTTCCGGCCAGAAGGCGATCAGCCGTTCCTCTGGGCGCAGGGCCGAGGTGCCGGCTGGTTCGCTGGCCACCCCCTGCCCGGCAGCCGACTGCACCGGCCGGTTGCGGATGAAGCTGCTGAACAGGAGCCCGGCGGCGAAATGGCTGAAGTCGCGCCGGTCCCGATCGGCCAGTTCGCGCTGCGCGTCGAAGCGGCGGACCCATTCCAGAAAGGCGCGGGTCAGCTGACGCGAGGAAACGGTGAGATCGGTGCCGTAGCGCAGGTTGAACTGGGCGAGCCCGTGGTCCACCAGATGCGAGAAGGCCGCCAGACGCCGGATCGAGCGCTTGATGGGCGAACGCCCCTCCGCCTCGGGCGGAAAGTCGATGCTGAGCTTCATCGCGCTGTCGGTCAATTCGGCACTCTTTCTCGGGGCTTTTCGTCGGGTCTCCGGCGGCTTTCCTCGCTCGGGGCCGGGAGCCGGCAGTTCCTTCAAGACAGATAAGGTACGGCCTTCAAGGCAGATAGGGCACGGTCTGGCGCCAAAGCGCGGCAAGGTCCTCGAGCTTGCGCTCGTTCAGCAGCGTCCGCCATTCGGCCTCTTCCGCCTCCGTCGCCCAGCGTGCGCTGGCGAGAATAACGCGCGCGTCCTCGCGCGTCTGGAGCCGAACGAGCACGGCGAGCCAGGCTGTCAGCGCGACGCGCGCGTTCAGCGCTTTCGTCTCCTCGCGGCCGGCGGAGGCGAGAACGGTGCCAAGGCACGGGCGCACGATGTCGAGCGTGGCCATGCGCGCGGCGATGCGCGCGGCCGCCAGCGCCCGGTCCCCCTCGCCCGACAGGGGCCGGTCGAGATTACGGCTGGAGAGCTTGAGCTCCGACACCACGGCGCCGGACGGGCCGTCGAGATCGCAGATCGCCTGACACACGGCATAGACATCGCCCGTGCGCTCGGTCACATGTCCCTCAGCAAGACCGGCGCCGAGCCGATCCAGCCGCGCGCCGAGATCGACGGCGTCGCGCGACAGGACCTTGCCGGCGAAGCGCTCGGCCCGCGTCAACATGCCGTCGGCCAGCCGCGCCAGCCGGCGGGTCGGCTCGGGGGTTCCGAACAGTTGGTTGGACACGGCGCCCGCCCGCGCTTCATGGCGGATCGAGGATCTCAAGTCCCGGATTCCCTCCTTCAGCGGCAGGGCCAGACTATCAGGATAAGGCAACATGGACGCTCTCCAACTTGCAGCCGAACGCTATCATAGGCCCCGCCGAATCATGAGGGATTTTCTGCTTGAAGCCCGCCCGTCGCGGCCAAGCCGCAGCCCCTCGCCCGTGCGAAGCGCCTGAGCGCCGGAAAGGAAGCCGAGATGTCGGATCAAGCCTCCCTCGCCGGCACGCGCGCCGACCGGATGCGCGTGCGCGCGGCCTGGATGTACTATGTCGAGCAGATGACGCAGAACGACATCGCCAGCGCGCTCGGCATCGGGCGTGTCAGCGTGGTTCGCCTGCTCGCCGAAGCGCGCAACCGCTCGGAGGTGCGTATCTCCGTCGCCGGCCCGCTGGCCGAACTCACCGCGACCGAGCGCGCGCTGGAGCGGCGCTTCGGGCTGGAAAGCGCCATCGTCGTGCCGGCGCCCGGCGCCGGCGAGGACCCCGCCCCCGTTATCAGCGCGGCCATCGGCAGCTATCTCTCGCAGACCGTGGCGGAAGGCATGACGATCGGCCTCGGCTGGGGCCGGACGCTTCTGGAATCGCTGCCCTATGTCGAGGCGCGCGCCTTGGAGGAGATGCGCGTCGTGTCGCTGCTCGGCGGCATCGCTGAGGCGCATCGCTTCAACCCGGCCGAATTCGCCTGGCGCTTCGCCCAGATCTTCAACGGCGACGCCTTTCTTCTCACCGCGCCGGCCATCGTCGACAGCGTCGAGACAAAGACCGCCCTGATCGAGCGCTGCGGCCTCAGCTCGGTTCTGGGCATGGCCGATCATCTCGACATGGTGGTGCTGAGCGTCGGCGGCATCGAGAGCGGCGCCACGACCTATCGCACCGGCTATATCGCGGAAAGCGACCGGCAGTCGCTGCAGAAGGCCGGGGCCGTCGGCGATCTTCTCTTCCACTTTCTGGACAGAGCCGGCGAACTGGTGGATCATCCCATCAATTCCCGCATCATGTCGGCCGACATGTCGGCGATCCGCCGGGCGGGAAAGCGCGTCATCGCCTCGGGCGGGGCGGACAAGATCGACATTCTGCGCGCCTCCCTCGCTTTCGTGCGGCCGACCGTACTCGTCACCGACGAGTTGACGGCCGCAAGCCTCCTCGAAGACCCCACGTCCTAACAACTCTACGCCGAGCGAACGAACATCTTGACACTATAGAAGTCAAATGTTCATGATCGGTCAACGATGCAAGGGAGAGCGTCGTCGGGAGGTTTTCGAATGTGGGGTTGGCAAGGCGTGCTGGCGCTTCTGGCGTTGGCTTGGCTTCTCCAGTGCTGGGGAACGATCGTCCAGATCCGCCGCTACCGCGCGGCGTTCCAGCAATTGTCGAGCGAATGGTCGGACGGCTGGATGGGCGTCGGCAAGGGCGGCGGCGGGCTGAAGCGCGGCGCGATCGTGCTACTGGTGGTCGCCCCGGACGAGACGCTGCGCCGCGTCGTCACCATCGAGGGCCGAACGGTCTTCGCCAAGGCGCGCCGGGTGGAAAGGCTGGAGGGCGTCAGCCCAGGCGAAGCGCGCAGCCAAGCCGCGTTGCGGCCGAAAGACCCGTTCTCGCAAGCGCTGCTGACAGCCCTCGCGCAGGTCGAGACGGTGCGCCGAGGCGGCGGCACGGCGTCCGCTTCGCCCAAAGCCACGGCGCCCCTGCGCCCCGCCGCCGTCTGAGCTTTTCCTCGACCATCCATCGCCGGGAGCCCTGACGCGCGGGAGTGGCGCGCCGGGTTTCCGCCAGCCGAGACATGACATGCCCTTTTGGGCGAACAAGGCCGGGAGGGGCCAATGATGCTGACCATGATGATGGCGCAAGGAGTGGCCGATCTCGCCGCTCACGGCGCCGCCTACGCCCATGCCTTGAGCGACCCCGCCACGCTGGCCCCGGTCCATGATCTCGCGGCCCATCACGCCGTTGCCGGCAGCGTTGCCGACAGCGCCCATCACGGCGCGACGCTGCTCGCCCAGGCCACCGATCCCGGCGCCGCCGGCACCGCGCAGGCCACCGTTCCTGCCACGGCCGGCGGCCCGATCTCGGCGGAAGAATATGCCAAGCGGGTTCAGCAGCTCTCCACCAGCAACAAGGAGGAGCAGCTCGGCTGGCTGGCGACGATCGGGCGCCACTTCATCGGCGTCTTCCAGAAGGGCGGCGAGGTGTTTCTCGGCTTCGTCACCGGCATCATCCCGACGCTCGTGGTGCTGATGACCGCCTTCTACGCGCTGACCGGCATGATCGGCGAGGAGCGGGTCCACGGGCTCGCCCGCAAGGCGGGGCGCATCGCGCTGACGCGCTACACCGTGCTGCCGGTGCTCGCCATGTTCTTCCTCACCAACCCGATGGCCTACACGTTCGGCACGTTCCTGGAGGAAAAGCACAAGCCGGCCTTCTACGATTCGGCCGTCTCCTTCTGCCACCCGATCCTCGGCCTGTTTCCCCATGCCAATGCCGGCGAATACTTCGTCTGGGGCGGCGTTCTGGTGGCGCTTCTGGAGCTGGAAAACCGGGGCGTCGTGCCGCCCGGCTACCACATCAATCTCGCCATCTACTACTTCATCGTCGGCATCGTCGTGATCCTTCTCAAGGGCATCGTCACCGAACGCGTCACGCGCTTTCTCGCGCAGCGCGAAGGCGTGACGCTCTAGGGCCGGAAGAGGAAAGGATCGGATCATGGCCAAGAGTTTCAATGCCATTCGCGTTTCGCAGGGCAAGGGTGGCTGGGGCGGCCCGCTGGTGATCCAGCCGACGCCCGAGCGCGACAAGATCGTCGCCGTCACCGGCGGCGGCATCCCCGCCGTCGCGCAGCGGCTCGCCGAACTGACCGGCGCCACCGTGGTGGACGGGTTCCGCAACCCGCCGCTGGAAAGCGAGATGGCGGCCGTCGTCATCGACTGCGGCGGCACGGCGCGTTGCGGCGTCTACGCCCGCAAGCGCATCCCGACCATCAACATCATGCCGGTCGGCCAGAGCGGCCCGCTGGCGCAGTTCATCACCGAGGACATCTACGTCTCGGGCGTGACCACCGACGACATGGCGCCGGCCGATGGCGCCGCTGCCGCGCCAAGCGGCCAGGGGGCGGCTTCGCCCGCCGGCATGGGCCAGCCGGCCGCCGCGCCGCGCTCCTTCTCCTCCCCGGCCGAGGCGACGGCGGCGCTCGGCAGCGCGATGCCCGCCTCGAACCAGGGCGGGCTGATCGGCGCCATCACCAGCGTCGGCCGCGTCATGGGCCGGGCCGTCGGCATCTTCTTCAATGCCGGCCGGCGCACCATCGACATGGTGATCCGCAACGTCCTGCCCTTCATGGCCTTCGTGACCATGCTGATCGGCATCATCCTCTATACCGGCGTCGGCGATCTTCTGGCCGCGCCCATGGGGCCGCTCGCCAACAACATCCTCGGGCTCATCGTTCTATCCGCGATCTGCGGCCTGCCCTTCCTGTCGCCGATCCTCGGCCCCGGCGCGGTGATCGCGCAGGTGATCGGCGTCGCCATCATCGGCCCGCAGATCGCCAACGGCACGATCGCCCCGGCCATGGCACTGCCGGCGCTGTTTGCCTACAACACGCAGGTCGGCTGCGACTTCGTGCCGGTGGGCCTCGCGCTCGGCGAGGCCAAGCCCAAGACGATCGAGATCGGCGTACCCGCCGTGCTCATCAGCCGCCAGATCATGGGGCCGGTCTCGGTTCTCATCGCCTGGGGCGCGAGCTTCCTGCTCTGACGCGCTAGCGCGACTCTGACGCCAAGCCTTGCGGGCCGGCGCCGAAGCGCCCCGGCCCGCCCCCTTTCGGAGCCGGCGCGGCCGAGACGGCGCCCGGCCTCACCTCCTCTGGAGAGCCCTTATGACCACACGCTTTCGCACGCTCGTCACCGCCATCGGCCCGGACGTGGCCGACCTTCTGGAAGGCGGCGTCCTGATCCTGTTCGCGGACGGCGCGCCGCCCGAACTCGCCGAAGTCTCGGTGACGCACCGCGTCGCCGAAGAGCCGAGCGTCGAGGCGCCCTCGCCCGGCGCGGCGATCCGCGTCGGGTCGGTGGAAGCCACGCTGACCGGCATCGGCCCGCTCGCCTGGGCCAAGGTGCGCGACATCGGCCATGTCGTGATCAATTTCAACGGCGCGGAGGCGCCCGAGCGGCCCGGCGAGATCGCCGCCAGCGCGGTGGACGGCGCGGCGCTCGCCAGCGCTCTCCAGCCCGGCGCCGAGATCGCCATCACCGGCTAAGAGCGCCTAACAAAATCTCTGGGCGGAGGATGGTCGAGGGATTTTCGGCCGAGGACGAGGAGCAAAGCGCAGTCGATGCCGGCGGCATGGCTAAGCATTTGCGACGATGTCAGCGACGAAAAGCCTGAGGCACCCGACCCCATGAGATTTTTGTTAGGTGCTCAAGTGCCGCCCTTCATCCCGCCTTCAAGGACGTGAGACCCATGATCGAGCGATCCGTCGTCGTGCGTGTGCACGAAGGGCTGCACGCCCGCCCGGCCACGCAATTCGTCAAGCTCGCCAAGAGTTTTTCCAGCGACATCGAAATCCGCTGCAACGGCCGGGGCGCCAGCGCCAAGAGCGCGGTGAAACTCATGCTGCTCGGCGTGAAGGAAAACGACGAGGCGACGCTGCGCGCCGACGGCGAGGACGCGGCCGACGCCGTCTCGGCGCTCTCGACCTTTCTCCAGACGCCCGATGCCGGCGACGTCGCCTTGCCCGCTCGCGACGCCGAGCCGGCGGCGACTGCGCCCGCCCCCGCCGCAACACCCGCCCCCTCCGGCTCGCGCGGCATCGCCGCCAGCGAGGGCACGGCGATCGGCCCGGCCTTCGCCTTCTTTCCAGCCGCGCTCGACATCCCGCCGCGCGACGTGCCGGCCGAAGAGCGCGAGGCCGAGCGCGCCAGATACAGCGCGGCGCTGGCCGCCACGGTGCAGTCCTTCCGCGAGGCCAAGGCGCGGCCGGGTCTGAAACGCGACGACGCGGCGATCATCGACGCGCTGGTGGACGTGGCGGAGGATGCCGAGTTCATCGGGAGCGTCGAGACCGCGATCGGCCAGGGGCGCGACGCGCCGAGCGCCGTGGTCGAGGCAGGGCGCGCGATCGCCGCGAGCTTCGAGGCGCTGGCGGACCCCTATCTTCGCGCCCGCGCCGAGGACATTCGCAGCGTGACACGTGGCATTGCGCTGACGCTGATCGGCGCCAAGGACCTGACGCTGGCGGACATGCCGAAGGGCTCGGTGATCGTGGCCGACGAGATCGCGGCGCTGGATCTCGCCAAAGCGACGCTCGCCGACATTGCCGGCATCGTCTGCCGCAAGGGCGCGGCGACCAGCCATGTCGCGATCATGGCGCGCGCCCACGGCATTCCCGCCGTGCTCGGCTTTTCCGCGTCGGAGGAGCAGTTGAAGGCGGCGCGCACGGTCGGCCTCGACGGAGCCAGCGGCGAGGTCGTGCTCGATCCCGATGCCGAGAGTGCCGCGCGCCTGCAATCGGCCATCGCGCGCGAGGCGGAGGAGCGCCGGAGCCTCGAAGCCTATCGCACCGTGGAGCCGCGCACCCGCGACGGGCGGCGGGTGGAGATCGCCGCCAATCTCGGCTCGCTGGCCGAGATCGACGGCGCGCGACAAGCGGGCGCCATGGGCGTCGGCCTGTTCCGCACCGAGTTCCTGTTCATGGAGCGCCGCACCCTGCCCGGCGAGGACGAGCAGGCCGAGACCTACACCAAGCTGGCCGAGGCCTTCGCGCCCTATCCCGTGGTGATCCGCACGCTCGACATCGGCGGCGACAAGCCGGTGGCCGGCATCGATTTCGAGCACGAGGACAACCCCTTCCTCGGCTGGCGCGGCGTGCGCATGTGCCTGGAGCGGCCAGACGTGTTCAAGCCGCAGCTGCGCGCGCTTTTGCGCGCCTCGCCGGTCGGCAACGTCAAAATCCTGCTGCCGATGATCGCCGACGTCGGCGAGGTCCGGGCGGTCCGTGCCCTGATCGAGGAATGCCGGGCGGAGCTGGATGCGGCCGGCCACGCGCATGGGCCCTTCGAACTCGGGGTCATGGTGGAAACGCCGGCGGCCGTGTTCCTGGCGGCCGAGATCGCGCGGGAGGTCGATTTCTTCTCCGTCGGCACGAACGATCTCACGCAATATGTCATGGCCGCAGACCGGCTCAATCCGCGCGTCGCCAAGCTCAACCGCGCCGAGCACCCCGCCGTTCTCGCCGCCATCCGCCAAGCGGCGCAGGCCGCGCGCGAGGCCGGCATCTGGATCGGCGTCTGCGGCGAGGCGGCGGCACGGCCCGACCTCATTCCCTTCTTCGTGGAAAACGGCGTGACTGAACTCTCCATGAGCCCCGCCTCCATCCCGCGCGCCAAGAAATGCGTGACGGAGATTTGAAAGGGGCTTCGCCTCCTCGAACGCAAAAGCCCGGCGGGTTCGCTCCCGCCGGGCTTTTGCGTTTGGAAATGAAAGTAAGAGTCAGCCCGCCATGAAGGCGGCGATCTCTTCGTAGCTGCGGGCGACGAAATCGGCGCCGGCCTCGCGCAGGGCGTCGCCGGAATTGGCGAGGAGATGCGCGCCGCCGAGAAAGCCATAGGCCGCCATGCCGGCCGCCTTGGCGCCCATCACGCCGAAGCGCGAGTCTTCGATCACCAGGCAGCGCGCGGGGTCGGCGCCCATGGTGCGGGCGGCGTGGAGAACGAGGTCGGGCTCGGGCTTGCCCCGCGCCACGTCGTGCGAGGAGAAGATGGCATTCGGCTCGAAGAACTTGGCAAGGCCGGTCACCCCCAGGCTGTGGCGGATGCGCTCGTGGTCCGAGGACGAGGCGACGCAGCGGCGGACGGCCGAGCCTTCCAGAAACGCCACCACCCCCGGCACGGGCCGGAGGTGATCGGTGAAGAGGGCCTTGGTCTCCGTCCAGAAGCGGGGATGGTAGTCGTCCGCGATGCGCTGCCCCGTGCGCGCCTCGATGCCGTTCAGGATGTCGGCGAATTTCATGCCGACGAAACTGTCGACCATCTCCGCCGTCACCTCGATCCCGGCCTGCCGGAACACCGACTGCATGGCGCGGCGGGCCAGGATTTCGCTGTCGACCAGGACGCCGTCGCAGTCGAAGATGATGCAATCGAACTCGGCCATCGGCATCCTTCTGGAGATCAGCGCGTCAATTCATGCAAGAGGCGCGCCACCGCCGCCCGCTGCTCGAATTGCGGCATATGGCCGGTGCGGGGGAAGACATGCAAGGCAACCGTGCCGGGAAGCCCGGTGAAATGACGCACCGGCACGACGCGGTCCTCGGCGCCCGCCACGATCTTCACCGGCATGGCGAGCGTGCCGACGAGGTCGCGCACCGTGAAATGCTGCGTGCCGTTGGAGAAGAGTGAGCCGACGAGCCGCATCTGCGCTTCGGCCTGTACGCCGTCCGCCCGGCCTCGCGCCGTGGCGCGCGCGAACCCGTCCGAGATCGCGGCAGGGTCGGACACGAGATGGCGCAGCCAGGAGCGGACCGGCGCCTCGTCCACGGCGCGTGCGAAGCCTTCGGCAAAGGCGGTGTCGATATCCGGTCCGAAGCCGGCCGGCGCCAGCAGCATCAGCGAGCGCGTGTCGACCGAGAGCCCAGCCGCGACGGCGGTGGCGACCGCGCCGCCCAGCGAATGGCCGACGAGGTGGCAGGACGCGAGGCCGAGCGCGAGCAGCGTTTGCTCGACGCCCGACACCAGCGCGTCGAAGCCCGACGCCTCCCGCGCCACCGAGCCGCCATGGGCGGGAAGGTCGAGCCCCAAAACCGGATTGCCGCCCGCGAACTCGGCAAGCAGCGGCCGCCAGCTCGCGCTTTCCGAGCCGAAACCGTGCAGCAGCACGATCGGCGTGCCCTCCCCCTCGCGCAGCCGCGCCACATGGAGCGGCGTGTCGGCGGTGGTCGTCGCGCGCAAAGGCGCGGCGGGCTGAATCTGCGGCGCAGGCGCGCGAGCCATGGCGGGTGCAGGCGCCTCGGCCGTCCCCTCCACCCGCGCCTCGACCGGCTTCGCCTGGGCCTTCGCGGCGGCCGCTTCCACATCCTCGCGCCCGATGCGGCCGAGCGGGCCTTGGCCGGCGATGGCTTTCAGATCGAGGCCGAACTGGCGCGCCAGGCGCCGGGCCAGCGGCGTGGCGCGAACGCCCCGGCGCTCGCCTTCCGCCGGCCGGTCCTTGGCGCAGCAGGTCTTTGCCGTCTCGCCCGAGCCATTCACCAGGGCGCGGGCTTCGCTTGCCGCGACGGGCTTGGAGTCGGTCTCGACGTCGGGATCGGGGCCGACCGTCTTCGGCAAGCCCGCGTCGGCGACGGGCGCGGCCGGCTCGGCTGCCTCGCCCTCGGCATAGATCCAGGCGACGGGCGAGCCGACGGCGATGTCCACGCCCTCCGCGCCCGTGACGTTGCGCAGCGTGCCGGAGGCCGGCGCGTCCACTTCCATCGCGGCCTTGTCGGTCTCGATCTCGAAGAGCGGCTCGCCCTTCTTGATCGCGTCGCCTTCCTTGTAGAACCAGCGCGAGATCTGGCCGGTCGCCATATCCATGTCGACCTTGGGCAGGATCACTTCGGTCGGCATGGCGTCAGCGCTCCCGGCGGGCCAGCGCGCGCACCGCCTGAACGATGTCCGGCACCTGCGGCACGACCGCCTTTTCGAGTTCGGGATTGTAGGGAATCGGCGATTCCGCGCCGCCCAGCCGGATCACCGGCGCGTCGAGATAGTCGAAGGCCTCGCTTTCCGCGATCATGGCGGAAATCTCGGCGCCGATGCCGAGCGTCTTGACGCCCTCGTAGACGCAGACGAGACGACCCGTCTTCATGACGCTGGCGATGATCGTCTCACGGTCCATCGGCCGGATCGTGCGAAGGTCCACGACTTCGACGTCGATCCCCTCCTTGGCCAGTTCCTCGGCGGCGCTGAGCGCCTTGTGCACCATGATGGCGGAGGCGACGACCGTCACGTCCCGCCCTTCGCGGCGAACCAGCGCCTTGCCGATCGGCACGGTGTAGCGCCCTTCCGGCACGGGGCCCTTCATCTTGTAGAGGATCTTGTGCTCGAAGATCATGACCGGGTCCGGATCGTCGATCGCGGCGAGCAGCATGCCTTTGGCGTCGTGCGGGGTCGCCGGCTGGAGAACCTTCAGCCCCGGAACATGGCCGAGCCAGGCTTCGAGGCTCTGCGAGTGCTGGGCCGCCGCGCCCGTGCCCGAGCCGGCGGGAAAGCGCATGACGAGCGGCACCGAGACGTTGCCGCCCAGCATGAAGCGGAGCTTCGCCGCCTGATTGACGATCTGCTCCATGGCGAGCGTCGCGAAGTCGGAGAACTGGAACTCGTAGATCGGCTTCATGCCGGTCAGCGCCGCGCCCACCGCAACGCCCGCGCCGCCGAGTTCGGCGATCGGCGTGTCGATCACGCGGTCGGCGCCGAAGCGGTGGACGAGATCGCCGGTCACCTGGAAGGCGCCGCCATAGACGCCGATATCCTCGCCCATGATGAAGACGCGCGGGTCCTCCTCCATGGCGATGGCGATCGCTTCCTGGATCGCCTGGGCATAGGAAAGCTCGCGGCCGCCGGCCACGTCGATGGTCTCGCTCATCCCTGGATTCCTTGTCGGCTCGCCGGCCGTGGGAGCTTGGGGGGTCGGGGTGAAGCCTCGTTCACGCGCCCTCGACCCGGCTCGTCGTTCAGGTGTCTTGCTCAGGTGGCAGGGCGGGCCGCGCCGCCTTGCCGAAAACGGCGCTCAGGCCGTGTAGACGTCGCGCGTCGCCTCTTTGACGTCGGGCGAGGGGGAGTTCTTGGCGAACTCGATCCCTTCCGCGATCTCGCGCTCGACACCTTCGCGGATCGCCTCGATCTCTCCGGCATCCACCACGCCGTAGTCCAGCATCTCGGCTTCGAACCGGCCGATCGGGTCCTTGGAGATCCAGTCGTCGATCTCCTCCTTTGTGCGATAGCGGTTGCGATCGCTCTTGGAATGGCCGCGATGACGGTAGGTCTTGCACTCGACGAGGCTCGGCCCCTCGCCCGCCCTCGCCCGCTCGATCGCGGTGACCAGCGCCTCCGACACGTCGGAGAGCGAATTGCCGTCCACCGTGACGCCGGGCATGGAATAGGCCACGGCCCGCTCGGCGATGTTCTTCACCGCCGTGGAGCGCTCGGTCGAGACCGACATGCCGTATTTGTTGTTCTCGCAGACGAAGATGACAGGCAGTTTCCAGATGGACGCCATGTTCAGCGCCTCGTGGAAGGCGCCCTCGTTGTTGGCGCCGTCGCCGAAGAAGGAGACGACCACGTCGGGCCGCTTCTGCATCTTCATGGAAAGCGCCGCGCCGACCGCGATGGGCAGACCGCCCGCCACGATGCCGTTGGCGCCGAGATTGCCCTTGGACACGTCGGCGATATGCATGGAGCCGCCGCGCCCCCGGCAATAGCCCGTCTCCTTGCCGAAGAACTCGGCGAACATTTTCCCGACCTCGGCGCCCTTGGCGATGCAATGGCCATGGCCGCGATGGGTGGAGGTGATCTGGTCCGTGTCGGTCAGCGCCAAGCAGGCGCCGACGGCCGAGGCCTCCTGGCCGATCGAGAGGTGCATCGTGCCGTGGATGAGACCGCGCGTGTAGCTTTCCTCCGCCCCTTCTTCGAAGCGGCGGATCAGGTGCATCTGGCGCAGCGCATCCTTCAGCACCTCGGGCGGGAAGTGCCGGAAGGCGAAGGGCTTGTTGTGGCCGTCGCGCACGGCGGTCGTGCGGGCGGCATTTTCTGCGACGTCCTCGGCTGATGGCGCGGATTGGGGCAAGGCGGACATGGGCTTCTCCTCCTCCCGTCCCGTCAGGCCGCCGCGCTGGACGCGAAGCGGCTGTCGGCCTGGTCGAGACGCTGGCGGATCTGGGTGATGACGAGGCTGTCGTCCGGCTGGCAATTGGCATAGGTCAGCTTCTCGCCGGCCTTGATCGGGCGGATGACCTTGGCCCGCTCGGCAAGGCCCAGCGGCAGGGCGCCCTCGTCGCGCGCGCCTTCCCAGGTCATGGCGAAGCCGCGATAATCGTATTCGCCGATCTTGCCGAGCGTGTCGCCGGGGTTGAGATCGCGCTTGGCGATCGTCACGCACTCGGCCACCGGCCGCTCGGCCGGCTGCATGTCGGGCGCCTTCTTCACCACCGCGCGCACCGCCGAAAGAGGCACTTCCAGCGAGGTTAGGTGATAGGGGCGGAAGATCGTGTAGTTGGGGCCGGTGCCCATCTTCAGATCGCTCATGCGCTCCAGGACGCGCTCATGCCGGGGCTTCACCACGCAGAAGACGCCGGGCGCGACGCCCTTGCCGATGGAATAATCCACCTTGCCGGTGCCCGAGAGAACGCCGCCGTCTTCCTTCGTGCAGAGCACGGTGGCGAGCTCGTCGCGCGTCGCGGCCGGGCCATGCATGCCGGGAACGTCCGGCACGAGACCGGTGGCGTTGGCGACGGCGACCATCTCGATCATGGTCTTGGAGCCGTCCACGAACTCCACCAGCATGCGGGCGTTCATGTTGCGGCGGCGCGCCTCCTCCTCGTAGGCATCGGGCGTCGCGTCGAATTTCAGCGGGTTGTTCTTGCCCTTGCCGGCGCAAACGATGTCGAAGCCGAGCGACTGGGCGAAGCCGACGATCTCGATCGTCGCCGCCGGCTCGTCGCCCGCCGCGCCCGTGTAGACCACGCCGGCCTTGGCGGCCTCCTCGCGCAGGAAGCGGCCGATCGTGATGTCGGCCTCGACGTTCAGCATCACGACATGCTTGCCGTTGCGAAAGGCTTCCAGCGCGATCAGCGTGCCGACATTGGGATTGCCCGTGGCGTCGATCACCACGTCCACATGGCCCGAGGCGCAAAGCGCCTTGTAGTCCTCGGTCAGCGCGACCTTGCCGCCCTCGATGGCGCGGTCGATGTCGTTGACGCCGGCCGCGCGCACGAAGGGCGAGCCGGCCATGCGCAGCGCCTCTTCGGCTCCGGCGATGTTCAGCTCCGACAAGGCCCCGAGCCGGACGCCCGGCATCAGCGTCAACTGCACCACCATGTCGGTGCCCATCTGGCCCGAACCGGCGAGGCCCACCGTCACCGGGCCGTGCTTGTCCGCATAGGCCTGAAGCTCGGCCGCAAGGCCCACCTGAAGAATGGTCATCGAAGATCCTCCCTGCGATCTCTGATACATTTGTATCCATGAAAGTACAAGAGTTCAACACGGAGGATCAAAAATACCTCTACGTGTCGAGAAGCCGCTCCGCCGTGCGCTCGTCGGTGACGAGGATTTCGGGATGGAGCAGCGTGATCGCCGCGCGGATGGCGGCAAATTTCGACCAGCCGCCGGAGGCCAACACCGTGCGGCGCGCCTGCGCCAGACGGCGCGGGTCCACGGCCAGCACACGGTCGTTGACGGAATGGTCGAGAACCCGCCCCTCGGCGTCGATGAAGCGGCAGAGCACGTCGCCCACCGCGCCTGCGCGCTCCAGCGAGTCCAGATCGGCGCGCTCCAGGAGCCCGTATTGGACGAAGATGGAATCGCGCGTGAAATCGCCGACGCTGAGAATGGCGAGATCCAACCGGTCGGTGCGGCGGAAGACTTCGGCGATGCCGCGATGGGCGAGCAGTGCTTCGCGCGTCGCGCCATCGGGCGCGAAGACCGGGCAGGCCAGCATGTAGCATTCGCCGCCGAGCCGGTCGGCGAAGCGCCAGGCGAATTCGGACGGGTTGGAGAGGCTGACATGGGTCAGCCCGCCCAGCATGGAGATGGTGGTGGAGCGGCTGTAGCCCAGCGGCTCGATGAAGGGCAGCGAGGAGGAGAGCGTGCGGCCCCAGCCGAGGCCGATCGTCATGCCCTCGGCCAGGAGATCGGGCAGCATCTGGCCGAGCGCCGCGCCGATCATCGCCGGCAGGCGCGCCTCGTCCTGCGGATCGGGCACGACCACGACGCGCTCCATGTCGAAGCGGGCGCGCACCTCGCGCTCCAGCTTGACGCAGCGGGCGATGGGCGCGGTGACGCGGATCTGCACCGTGCCGTCCTCGCGCGCCGAGGCGAGCATGCGCAGGACGCGGGTGCGCGTCAGGTTGAGGATCTTGGCGACCTGATCCTGCGTCAGGCCTTCCATGTAGTAGAGCCAGGCGGCCCGGGCCTTGATGTCTTCGCTCTCGGTGGACGACACGATCTGCCTTTCGCTGGAGGAGAACCTCTCCAGCGGAGATAGACCGTCTTCCCTCGCGGGGGACAGTCCCGCCCCGCCTTGGCCGAGATTTGGGCCGGGGCCGGACGGGACAGGAGCGCGCCAGGCCAAGGGTCAGGTCCGGTGCCGGCGGGCGAGATCGACGAGGATGGCGACGAGAACCACGAGGCCGACGATGACGCGCTGCCAGAAGCCCGAGACGTTGAGCAGAACCGTGCCGTTGGCGAGCATGGCGAGGAGCAGCGCGCCGAGCGCGGTGCCGACGATCGTCCCCTGCCCGCCGCGAAGGCTCGTGCCGCCGATGATCGCGGCGGTGATCGCCTGCAGCATCCAGCCTTCGCCGACCGAGGGCTGCCCGGCGTCCATGCGGCTGGCATAGAGCATGCCGGCGAGCGCGGCGAACATTCCGGCGAGACCGTAGACCAGAAGCTCGACGCGATGGATGCGAATGCCGACCAGCGCCGCCGCGTCGCGATTGCCGCCGATGGCGAAGATGTTGCGGCCAAAGCGCGTGTTGCGCAGCATCCAGATCAGGATCGCGGCCGAGACCAGAAAGAACCAGACCGGGATCGGCAGGCCGAGGAGTTCGCCCTGGCCGAAGACGCGGAACTGCGCGCCCAGCGGGCGGATCGGATAGCCCTCGGTGATGACGAGCGTGAGGCCGGCGAAGATCTCGCCGGTGGCCAGCGTCACGATGAACGGATTGAGGCGGAGATAGGCGATCAGGAAACCGTTCACGAGGCCGAGGCAAAGCCCGAAGCCGGCCGCCAGCGGCAGCACGAGGTAGGGATAGACGCCGATCTTCGTCAGAAGCAGCGAGCCGACGATGGCCGACAGGCCGGCGGCGGTGCCGACCGAAAGGTCGATGCCGCCGAGCAGCAGGACCAGGGTCTGACCGAGCGCCACCAGCCCGACGAAGGCGGCGGCACGGGCGACGACGGTGAGATTGTAGGCCGAAAGGAAGTTCGGCGCGGCGAGCGAGAGGACGAGCGCGAAGACGCCGAGCGCGATCAGGATGCCGCTCGCCTCCCAGCCCTTGAAGCGCGACCAGAGGGAGGGCGGCGCGGACCGGGCGCGCGTTTGTCCGGCGGCGGCGATGTTGGTCATGGCGCGATGCCTTTCGATGCGGAACGGGTGCGAAGGCGCCAAGGCCGATCCTGGCCGGGGCGCGCAGGAGCCTCAGCTCATGGCCAGCTGGAGAAGCGATTCCTGGGTCATGTCCTCGGTGCGCGGCACGCCCTTCACCCGGCCCTCGTGCATGACGACGATCCGGTCGGAGACGTTCAGCACCTCTTCGAGCTCGGAGGAGATGTAGATGATCGACAGGCCTTGCGCGGTCAGCGCGTCCAGCACGCCCTGGATCTCGCTCTTGGCGGCGACGTCGATGCCGCGCGTCGGCTCGTCCAGGATCAGGATGCGCGAGTTCTTGGCGAGCCAGCGGCCGAGAATGACCTTCTGCTGGTTGCCGCCCGACAGGCTGGTGATCGGGTCGGTCGGCGAGCCGATCTTGATGCGCAGCCGCCCGACATAGTCGTCCACCGTCCGGGCCATGGCGCCGAAATCCATCCAGGCCGGCCGGCGAAAGCGGTCGAGGGTCGCGATCGTCATGTTCTCGGCAATGGAGAGAAGCGGGAAGATGCCCTCCTGCTTGCGCTCCTCGGGCAGGTAGACCAGCCCGCGCGCAATGGCGTCGGCGGGGTCGGCGATGGGCTTGGCGCTGCCGAAGACCTCGACCGTGCCGACACTCGCCCGCGTCAGGCCGAAGATACATTTGGCGACCTCGGTTCGCCCGGCGCCGATCAGGCCGGACATGCCGAGCACCTCGCCTTCGTGCAGATCGAAGGACACGTCCTCGAACTCGCCGTGGCGGGAAAGGCCGGAGACCTTCAGCACCACGGGCCGGTCTTCCAGCCGACGTGGAACGTGGTGGGAGATCGCGACCTCGCGGCCCGCCATGAGCGAGACCATGTCGGTCTTGGTGGCCCGGCGCGGGTCCATCTCGCCGACATGGGCGCCGTCGCGCAACACGCTGATGCGGTCCGACAGCATCAGGATCTCGTCCAGCCGGTGCGAGATGTAGAAGACCGAACCGCCGCCGTCGCGAAAGCGCCGGATGAAGGCGTAGAGCTTTTCCGTTTCGCGGTTGGTGAGCGCGGCGGTCGGCTCGTCGAAGATCAGGATGCGCGCCTTGGTGGCGACGGCGCGGGCGATCTGCACGAGTTGCTGCTGCGCCTTGGACAGGGTCTCCACCCGCGCCGCACCGTCGATCGTGTCGTCCACGGCGTGGAGATGGCTCAGCGCCTCTTCGCGGGTGCGCTTCCAGTCGATGGCCGGGCCGCGCATGATCTCGGCGCCGAGCAGGATGTTCTCGCAGACCGTGAGCGCCGGCACGAGATTGATCTCCTGCGGCGCGATGGCGATGCCGGCGCGCTGCGCCTCGCCGGGCGAATGGAACTGCTGCACCACGCCGTTCACGCGCAGCTCGCCCTCGCTCGGGCGCAGCCGGCCGCAGAAGATGTTCATGAGGGTCGATTTGCCGGCGCCGTTCTCGCCGATGATGGCATGGACCTCGCCGGGGTGGATCGAGACGGAAACGCCGCGCAGCGCGTGGACGACCCCGAAGCTCTTGGACACGTTGCGCGCCTCGAAGGCGGTGGCGATGGCATCCATGGCGAACCCTTTCCCTCCTCCTTGCCTGCCGGGCGGGCACCGCAGCCGGCGCCCCGCCCGCTCTCGGGTTCTCCGGTTACATCGCGTCCTTGGTGATGAAGCGCGAGCCGGTGTTGTGGTCCATCGGGATCGTGTGGTTCTCGTTCATGGCGACCATGTACTTCACCGCCCAATAGCCGATGTCCCACTGGCGCTGGGCCTTCAGCGCTGTGATGACGCCTTCCTTCACGAAGTCCACGGCCTCGGGCAGATCGTCCATGCCGACCACGGCCACCTGGCCCGCCTTGCCGGCGTTCTGCACGGCGCGGGCGATGCCGATCGGGTTGGAGGCGTTGCAGCCGAAGAAGCCCTTGATATTGGGATGGGCCTGGAGCGCGTTCTCGGTCAGCGAAACGGCGTTCTCGAGCACGTCGTCGTCGGGCTGCTCGAACACGATCTTGACGTTGGGATAGGCTTCCAGCGCCTTCTTGAAGCCCTTGATGCGCTCGACATGGTCGGTCGCCGTCAGCGAGCCCGAGAGAATGCCGACCTCGCCTTCGCCGCCGATATGGTCGGCGAGATATTTGCCGAGGTCGAACCCGTCGCCGAAACTGTCCTTCTGGCCGACGAAGGCGAAGTCGGGCGAACAGAACGAGTTGAAGGTGATCGTGTTGACGCCGGCCTGCTTGGCCTCGCCGAGCAGCTGGACATTGGTCGCCTGGTCTAGGCAGGCGACGGCGAGCCCGTCGGGATGGCGGCCGATATTGGCCTCGATGCGCTGGTTCTGGTCGGCGACGTCGGCCTGCGGCGGCTGGTCCCAGATCATGTTGATCTTGACCCCGCTCTTGGCGAACTCGTCCACGGCGTACTGACCGCCCTGCCGAACCACGTCGTACCAGGGATGGATGACCTTCGGAATGAAGACGAAGGTCAGCTCCTTGCTGACCGGCTTGATCAGGTCCTGCTGCCCTTCGGCCAGGGCGGGCGCGGCCGCGCCGGCTATGAAGCAGCCCAGGGCGAGCGCGGACAGAATGGATGTGCGCATTGATGGTCCTCCCGGAACGGGCCGTGCCGGCCCTCAAGCGAGCGGATGCGGATCGCCCCGCCCAGACGCGGCCTCTCTCCCAAGATCGGCGTCTCGCCTTGATGTGCCGCCAATTCCCGCAATCGTCAACACATTTGTCAAACATAAATTCATTTTGTGCGAATTTCACAACCGAATGACGAGATCGTACCGAGACTCACAACTTGATATGCCGGCCGAAAACTTAGAAATCCGCATCGTTAACTTGTTCGGCTAAATTTACCGCCCACGATTGGAACTATAGAATGTCGCATTGCACACACTGCGAGATTGAGTACAACGAACTCGTTCTGAACATTATTAATTTGCAAATCACAAAAATTCGGTTTAGCGCTTCGATCACCCGCGCTTCTGGCGCGTTTCGCATGGGTGGATTGCCATGAAAGCCGCGCTCCTACGGGCCCCCAACGACGTCTTGTTCGAGGATGTGGCCGACCCCGTTCCCGAGCGCGGCGACCTCGTTCTCAAGGTGCGCGCGGCCACGATCTGCGGCACCGACATCCGCATCGTTTCCGGCCGCAAGACCATGGGCGTGCGCTACCCCTCGGTTCTCGGCCACGAGTTTTCCGGCGAGATCGTCGACAATGGCGGCTCCAGCCGCTTCAAGGTGGGCGATGCGGTCTGCGTCGATCCCGCTATCGCCTGCGGTCACTGCGCCTATTGCAAGCGCGGGCTGGAAAATGTCTGCGAGAACCTCACCGCCATCGGCTACGAGGTGGATGGCGCCTTCGCCGAATATATCCGCATTCCCGGTCGCGCCATCGAGACCGGAAATGTCTTCGCCATGCCGAGCGGCGTCTCGTTCGAGGAAGCGGCGCTGGCCGAGCCGCTGGCCTGCGTCATCAACGGCCAGGAAAAGGTCGGCGTCGAGCGCGGCGATGTGGTGGCGATCCTGGGCTCGGGCCCGATCGGTCTGCTCCACGCCAAGCTCGCCCGCCTTTCGGGCGCCCGGCGCATCATCGTCTCCGAGCCCAATCCCGGCCGCCGCGAGGCGGCCCTGCGCGCCGGGGCCGACGTGGTGGTGGACCCGACCTGCGAAGACCTGAAGGCGATCGTGAAGCAGGAAAGCGGCGGCATCGGCGCCGACGTGGTGATCGTCGCCATCGGCGTGCCGAGCCTTGCCAACGACGCGCTGGGCCTTGCCCGGCTGCGCGGCCGCGTCTCGCTCTTTGCCGGCTTCAACAGGGGCGAGATGGCGCCGCTCGACGTCAACGCCATCCATTACAACGAGCTGATCGTCACCGGCTCCTTCGGTCTGACGCGGCTCCAGTTCGAGAAGTCGCTGAACCTCATCGCCTCGGGCCAGCTCGACACCAAGCCCTTCCTGACCCATCGCTTCGCCCTGCCGGCCATCGGCGAGGCGCTCGCCACGGCGGCGCGCGGCGACGCGATCAAGGTCGCCATCGTTTCCTGAGATGGACGCGATGCTGCCCAGCCGCCACTTTTCCGTCCTGATCCTGGGCGCGGGGATCAACGGCATCGGCACGTTCCGCGACCTCTGCCTCCAGGGCGTCGACTGCCTCCTGGTGGATCGCGGCGACTTCTGCTCGGGCGCCAGCGAAGCCTCCTCGCGCCTCATGCATGGCGGGCTGAAATATCTGGAAACCGGCGAGTTCCGCTTGGTGCGCCAGTCGACGGAGGAGCGCAACATCCTCCTTCGCAACGCGCCGCACTATGTCACGCCGCTCGAAACCGCGCTGCCCGTGCGCTCGCGCTTCGGCGGCATCGTCCCTTCCATGAAGCGCTTTCTCGGCCTGAAGGCCAAGCTCAACGATCGCGGCTCCGTCATCACCAAGCTCGGCCTCTCGCTCTACGACCATTTCGGTCGCCCCTTCCGCGCCATGCCGGTGCATCGCTTTCTCGGCCGGCAGGCGGCGCAGCGCGCGCTGCCGGGCCTCGACCCCGCCATTTCCTCGGTCGGCCTTTATTACGAGGCGCGTCTCGACCATGCCGAGCGGCTCGGGCTGGAACTGGTGCTGGACGCGCTGGCCGACAATCCGCGCAGCGAGGCCAGGACCTATGCCGGCGTCTGCTCGGCGGCAGGCGGCGTGGTGGAAATCCGGGACACGCTGACCGGCGAGGCGCACTGGATTACCTGCAATGTCGTGGTGAATGCCGGCGGCGCCTGGATCGACGAGGTGAACGCCGCGCTCGGCCTCAACAGCCGCTACATGGGCGGCACCAAGGGCTCGCATGTCGTGGTGGACAAGCCCGCTTTGCTCGAGGCGCTGGGCGGGCGCATGGTCTATTTCGGCTCGGCCGACGGGCGAGTGAACCTCCTCTATCCCTTCAAGGGCAAGGTGCTGATCGGCTCCACCGACATTCCGGTCGCCCATCCCGACGAGGCGCGGGCGAGCGACGAGGAGATCACCTATCTCCTCTCGGTCGTGCGCGAGGTCTTTCCCGGCATTCCGCTGTCGCGCGCCGACATGGTCTATTCCTTTTGCGGCGTGCGCCCCCTGCCCCATGCCGATGTCGGCGACCCCGGCGCCATCAGCCGCGACCATTCCATTGCCGAGGACAAGCTACCCGGCACCAACGTGCCCGTCCTGTCGCTCATCGGCGGCAAGTGGACGACCTATCGCGGCTTTGCCGAGGAGGCGACGGACCGCATCCTCGCCCATCTCCACACGCGCCGCCGCGCCTCCACCGCCGATCTCGCCATCGGCGGCGGGCGCGACTATCCCAAGAGCGAAGCGGCGCGAGCCCGCGTCGCGGCCGAGCTTGGCGCCCTGTCGCGGACATCGTCGGAGACCGGTGAGCGGCTTCTGTCGCGCTACGGCACGCGCGCCAAACATGTGGCCGAGGCGATAGGCCGCTCGGACGGGCGCCGCCTGCTCAGCCTGCCGGACTACCACGTTGCGGAGATCGGCTGGATCGCGGCCCATGAGCGGGTCCGCACCGCCGACGACATCCTGCGCCGGCGCACCGACATCGCCCTCAAGGGCGAGGCGAACGAGAGGGCCAAAGCGGAGGTGGAGGCGATCCGCCGCGGCGAGGCCGCCAAGGTGAACTGACGGCTCGCCCCGTCGAACCGCGCGGATCGGGAAGGGGTCCGCGACATGGGAGGAACTTGAACATGCGCTACGACTACACGTCGATCGGCTTCTACACGTTCGACTGCCTGGGACGCCCGGTCGGCGCGATACCGCCCGGCGGCGGCACGCAGTTCATCGAGGAAATCGAGATGGCCGTGTCGGGCGCCGCCGGCGCGGCGGTGATCGCCGCCGCCAAGCACGGGCTGAACTGCCTAGCGGTGGGGGGCGTCGGCGACGATCTCATGGCCGACTGGGTCCTAAACCGGCTCGGGCATTTCGGCGTCGACACGTCCACCATGCAGCGCCTCTCCGGCGTCGGCACCTCCTCCTCCATCGTGCTGACGCGCGCCGACGGCTCGCGCCCGGCGCTGCACATGAAGGGCGCGACGGGCGCCTTCGAGATCACCGAAGACATGTGGGATCAGGTGCTCGATGCCAAGGTGATTCATATCGGCGGCGTCGGGCTGATGGACCGCATGGACGGCGCCCCTTCCGCCCGGCTCTTCCAAGAGGCCAAGCGGCGCGGCGCGCTGACAACGGTGGACGTCTTCGCCGCTGCCGAGAAGGATCTCGATAATGTCGTCGGCCTGCTGCCGCACACCGACTATTTCCTGCCCTCGATCGAGGAGGCGCGCGTTCTGTCTGGCCGCGAGGAGATCGAGGACGTCGCCCGCTTCTTCCTCGACAAGGGCGTGACCTGCTGCATCCTGACGCTCGGCGAGAACGGCGCCTATTACCGCCATTCCAACGGCGACCGCTTCCTGATGCCGGCCTTCGACATCGAGATGATCTGCTCCTGCGGCTGCGGCGACGCGTTCAACGCGGGCATCGCGACGGGCCTCGTGCGCGGCATGGACCCGGAAAGCATGGTGCGCTTCGCCCAAGCGACCTCGGCGCTGAACGCCACCGGCCTCGGCAGTCAGGCGGGCGTCACCTCTTTCGAGAACACGCTCGCCTTCACCAAGACGCGCACCCGCGCCTCGGCCGAGCACGCCGCCGCCCTCGTCGCCTGACGTTCCGAAGGCTGAAGGCCGCCGACCGGCTCGTGCCGATCGGCGGCCTTCGCCGATTCAGAACCGATAGGTCGCGTTGATGCGGAAGGAGCGGCCGGGCTCGGTGTAGTAGAGGCTCGGCTGCGCCCGGGTCTCGGGCACGTTCACCGCGTCGTAGTAGGTCTTGTCGAAGAGGTTGAACACGCCGGCCGCGAGCTTCAGCCCCGGCACTTGCGTCGGCTCATACCAGGCCGTCATGTCCACCACGCCATAGCCCGGGGCCTCGAACCCGTCGTCCACCTTGTCGCGCCGCGCCGCGAGCTTGGTGGTCACCTCCCCGCCCCAGTCCGTGTGGTCGTAGCCGAGGCCGAGGATAGCGGTCAGCGGCGGGACGGAGTCGAGATAGGTGTCGTCCGTCAGGTTGCGCCCTTCCGAATAGGCCAGCGAGGCGCGAGCCGTCCAATGGTCGAGGAAGCGGACATGGCTGCCGAGCTCGACGCCGGAAATCCGCGCGTCGGGGATGTTGTAGTAGCTCGACACGCCGCCCAGCGGATATTCGCCGCCCGGCGCGCGAAGCTGCACCGTGTCGATGAAGTTGCGGTAGCGCGTGGTGAAGACGTTGATCTGGGCGCCCATATCCTTGTCGCCATAGCGCAGGCCCGCGTCGAACCCGTCGCTGGTTTCCGACAGGAGATCGGCGTTGCCGGTGCGCAAGTAAGAGCCGACCGCGCCATAGCGCGAGTAGAGCTCGCCCACCGTCGGGGCGCGAAAACCCCGGGTATACTGGGCATAGGCGGTGAGCTGCGGCAGGAGATCGTATTCCAGCCCGAGCTTGGGCGAGAAGGCGTGGTCGCTGTTGCCGTTCGGCACGGTGCCGGTGAAAGCCGCGCTCGCCCGGTATTCCGGGGTCGCTTCGGGGTCGTTGTCGAACCAGTCGAAGCGCAGGCCCGGCGTCACGCGCAGCCGGCCGGAGAGAAGCGCGACCTCGTCCTCGCCATAGAGGCCGAGGATGCGGCTGGTCACATCCGGCGCGTCGGCCTGGTTGGTGTGGAGCATGCCGCAGGCGAAGCGATCGCGCGCCCGGTTCAGCGAGCAATTGTCTCGACCCGCGGAATATTGGGTCGTATCGGCCGTGCGAAGCTCGGTGCCGAGCGTCACACGGTGCTGCACCTCGCCCGTCTCGAACGTCTTGCCGACAAAGCCGTTGAAGCCGAAGGCCTCCTCGTCGATCGAGTTGTTGCGCGAGAAGGGGCCGATCACCGAGGTCGTGCGATAAGCGTTCACGCTCGTGTCGCGCTCGATCTGTTGATAATAAAGCACCATCTTGGCCGTATCGATCCAGCCCTCGCCATCGGGCGAATCGAAGTCGTAGGTCAGCGCCGCCTTGCGCCGATCGACTTCCTCGCCGGTGAAATACTGGCCGGGGCGGTAATTGCCCGTCCGGCTCTGGCTCGTGCGCCCCTCGAAGTCCTCCTTGCGATTGAACACTTCGCCGGTGAGGCCGAAGCGATGGCCGCCCTCGACATACTGATAGACCTTCCCCAGCAGATTGTACTGGTCGTAGTCTTCGGGGTTCGGCGCGGTGCGCTGGGGGCCGTAGAGATCGAGCGTGCCCATCGTGTCGGTTTCGTGCCCGGTGCGGGTGCCGCCCTGCACCAGGGCCAGCGTGTCCCCCGCCCGGACGGCGGCGGCGTTGCTAGTGAACCAGCTCCGGTCGGCCGAATCGTAGCCGTTCTTGGTCAGCGCGCCGATCCGCCGCCCGCCGAGCAGCAGGTCCTCCGGGTCGAGCGTGCGCAGCGCCAGGACGCCGCCGAGCGCCCCGGTGCCGAGCAGTGGATCGGCGCCGCGCGTGAGATCCAGCGCCGAGAGCGCATTGAAGTCGAAACTATCGGCTCCGCCATTGGCGCCGCGCGTGACGTCGGCGAGGTAGGGCACGCGCACGCCGTCGATCGTGGTGAGGACGCGCGCGCCCTCCAGTCCGCGGATGTTGATGCTGTTCGTATTGCGGTTGAAGGAGACTCCGGCTTCCTGCGTGCGGCCGAGATCCTGAATGTCGTCGATCAGCTTGCGGTCGATCGTGGCGCGGCTGGTGGTGGAGGTGGTTTGCGTCCCCGCCGCCCCCTCGCTGGCGCTTGGCCCGCCCCCCGTCACGACCACCGTGTCGAGTTGCACCTCCTCCTTCGGAGCGGGTGCCGCCGTCTGCGCTCGCGCCGGCCCGGCCGCCCAAAGAGCGGAGGCGGCAACGCCCACCAACAAAGCTCGAACCGCCACGCATCGTCCCACTGTCTCGTCCCCTCGACCAAGCTGATTGTTTCAAGCCGCGCCTTGTGATTGGAAGATTTCTACAATCTCCCTAGGCGACCGAGCTTGAATCACTGTCTATCGACGCCATCTCGCCCGAGTCAAACAAATAAGACTTACAGTATTTACATTTTAGACGTTCGAATTTTGAATATTTACAATGTGAAATCGTTCTTAGAACGGTTTTAGACTTCCCTATTTTAGCGATATGACTTGACGGCTCGGCACATCCGTTCTTACTCAGGCCCAGATGTAAGCCACCCCCCGGGAAAGACTTGCCATGCGCACGCCCGTCGCCGCCCTTCTCCTGGCCCTCCTTGCCGTCCCCGCCTCGGCCGAGCCGCTGCCCACCCGCGTCGTGTCGATCGGCGGGGCGATCACGGAGGTTCTCTATGCGCTGGGCGAGGACAAGCGCATCGCGGCGGTGGACACGACCAGCGTCTACCCACCGGCCGCGCTCAGCGAGAAACCCAATGTCGGCTACATGCGCGGGCTCTCGGCCGAGGGTGTCCTGTCCTTGTCGCCCGACCTCATCCTGATGGAGGACGGCGCCGGGCCGAAGGAGGCGGTGGCGCTGATCGACGCGGCGGGCGTTCCGGTGCGCCATGTGCCGAGCGGATACAGCGTGCCCGATCTTCTCCAAAAGATGCGTCTCGTCGCCGCCGCCGTCGGCCGCGACGAGGAGGGCGAAGCGCTGGCCCAGCGCATGGCGGGCGAACTCGAAGCGCTGCGGGGGGACCTTGCGGAGATCAAGTCCAAGCGCCGCGTCCTCTTCCTCCTGTCGGTCGCGGACGGGCGCGCCAATGCCGCCGGGCACGGCACCGGGGCCGACGCGGTGATCCGCCTCGCGGGGGCGGAGAACGTCTTCGGCGACGTGGAGGGCTACAAGATGCTCTCGCCCGAATCGGCCGCCGCTCTGAAGCCGGACGTGATCCTGATGCTCGACCGGGCGGGGCCCGGCGGCGGCGATCCGCTGGCGATCCCGGCGCTCGCCGCGACGCCGGCGGGCCAGGCCGGCGCCGTCATCCGCATGGACGCCGCCTATCTTCTCGGCTTCGGCCCGCGCACGCCCGCCGCGCTGCGCGATCTAGCAGTAAGGCTTTATCCCGACGCCGGGCTCGGAGCCTCCCTTGTCCGCTGATACGATGGACGGCAAGCCGAGCATGCGCCGGCTGGGGGCGAGGCGTGGAGCGCCGCGCGAGGCGTCCGAACCCTTGGCTGCCCCGGCGCTTGCCGGCGACCGCAGCGCCAAGGCCCGGCTCGCGACGCTGCTTCTGGCCCTGCTTCTCGCCGCCACGCTGATCGTCGCGCTGGGCACGGGGCCGGCGCTGCTGTCGCCACGCGCGGTCGCCGCCATTCTTCTCGCCGGCCCCAAGGGCGAGGTCGCCTTGCTCGCCGACACGGTGATCGTCTGGCAGATCCGCCTGCCGCGCGTGCTGCTCGGGGCGCTCGTCGGTGCCTCGCTCGGGCTGGTCGGCGCGATGATGCAGGGTCTGTTCCGCAATCCGCTGGCCGATCCAGGCCTGATCGGCGTGTCCTCCGGCGCGGCCTTCGCGGCGGTCGCGACCATCGTCCTTTCGGGGAGCGTGCTCGCGCCCTTCACCGCCGCTCTCGGCCTTTATGCCCTGCCGGTTTCCGCTTTCGGGGGCGGTCTGGCGGCGACGCTCCTGATCTACCGCGTCGGCACGCGGGCCGGGCAATCCTCGGTGGCGCTGATCCTTCTGGCGGGTATCGCGCTCGGCGCCTTCGCCGCTGCCGGCACGGGCTTTCTCGTGTATCTCAGCAACGACAACCAGCTGCGCGATCTCACCTTCTGGAGTCTGGGGGGCTTGGGCGGCGCCACCTGGGCCAAGCTCTGGGCGGGCCTGCCGATGATGGGAGCGGCGCTCCTCGCCGCGCCCTTCCTGGCGCGCGGGCTGAACGGCATCGTCCTGGGCGAGGCCGAGGCCTATCATCTCGGCATTCGCGTCCAGCGCCTGAAGCGCCTGACCATCGTCATCGTCGCGCTGGCGACGGGCGCGGCGGTCGCCGTGTCGGGCACGATCGGCTTCGTCGGCATCGTCGTGCCGCATCTCCTGCGCCTCTGGTTCGGGCCGGACCATCGCCACCTCCTGCCCAATGCGGCGCTCGGCGGCGCGGTGCTGCTGCTCGTCGCCGACATGGCGGCGCGCACGCTGGTCGCCCCGGCGGAACTGCCGATCGGCATTCTCACCGCCGCGCTCGGCGCGCCGGTCTTCCTGTGGATCCTGCTGCGCCGGCGCGGCCTGGCCGGTTTGTGAGGCTTCCGCGACCATGCTCGACCTTCTCCAGGCCAGCCTCTCCTATCGCGGCCGCGAGGTCGTCCGCCCGCTGTCGCTGCGCGTCGAGCCGGGCGCGTTCACCGTCATCGTCGGGCCGAATGGGGCGGGCAAGTCGAGCCTTCTCAAGCTCATGACCGGCGAACTCCCGCCGGCCGGCGGCGAGGTGCGTCTCGACGGCCAGCCGCTGGGCCGCTTCTCGCCCGAGGAGTTGGCGCGCCGCCGCGCCGTCCTGCCGCAAAGCGCCAGCCTCGCCTTTCCCTTCACCGTGGCCGAAGTCGTGCGCTTCGGCCTGGAGGCGGGCGGCCGCGCGCGGGAGCCGGGTGCCATTCGCGCCGCGCTTGCCCGCGTCGATCTCGCCGACTTCGCGGGCCGCTTCTACAACGAGCTTTCGGGCGGCGAGCAGCAGCGCGTGCATCTGGCGCGCGTCCTCTGCCAGATCGGCGCGCCGATCCATGCCGGAACGGCCCGGCTGCTCTTTCTGGACGAGCCGGTCTCCAGCCTCGACATCCGCCACCAGCTCGCCGTGCTGGGGCTGGCGCGCGAGTTCGCGGCGGCGGGCGGTGCGGTGGTGGCCGTGTTGCACGATCTCAATCTGGCGAGCGGTTTCGCCGACCGGCTCATCGCGATGGAGAACGGGCGCGTCGCCGCCGACGGGCCGCCCGCCGCCGTCTTGACCGACGCGCTGGTGGAAGAGGTCTTCCGCATCCGCCTCGCGGTCGGCGCGACGCCCTTCCCGCCCCAGCCCTTCGTTCTGCCGCAGACGGCGGCGCCGCTTTCGAGGACATCCGCATGGATACATTGACCGACCTGTCCGCCACGCCCTTCTACGCCACGGGCAAGCGCAGCCGCGATCTCGCCGCCGAACTCGGCCTGTCGGAGGCCGAGCTTCTGGCAAGCCATCAGGGGCCGGAGGTCGTGCGTCTGGCGCTGGAGCCCAAAGCGCTGGTGGAGGCTCTGCCAGCGCTCGGCGAGATCATGGTGCTGACGCGAAACGATGTCGCCGTGCACGAGAAGGTCGGCGCGTTCGGCGGCATCCATTTCGGCGAACACGCCGGACTCGTGATCCACCCGCCGATCGACCTTCGCCTGTTTCCCAAGCATTGGGCCTCGTGCTTCGCGCTGGAGCTGCCCGACAAGGCCGGGCCGCGCCGCTCGATCCAAATTTTCGACGCATCGGGCGAAGCGGCGATCAAAATCCACCTGCGCGCCGCCTCAGACGCGGCGGCCTTCGAGGCGATCCGCGCGCGTTTCGCCCTGGCCGCGCCCGCACCGCTCGCCGTCTCGCCCTACGCGGCCGAGACGATGAGGAAGAACGTGGACGCCGACGCCTTCCGCCACGACTTCGAAGCCATGGCGGACGTTCATCAGTTCTTCCCGCTGCTTCGCCGCCACGGGGTCAGCCGGCGCGGCGCGCTCGACCTGATGGGCGAGGCGCATGTGCGCCCACTCGGCGCCAAGACCGCGACGCGCCTTCTGGAAGCGGCGAGCGCTGAGAGCCTGCCAATCATGTGCTTCGTCGGCAGCCGGGGCTGCATCCAGATCCATTCCGGCCAGGTGCAGACCATCCGCGCCATGGGACCGTGGGTCAACGTGCTCGATCCCGGCTTCGACCTGCATCTGCGCGAGGACCTCGTGGCCGAGGCCTTCGCCGTGCGCAAGCCGACGCGCGACGGCCTGCTCACCTCGGTGGAACTCTTCGACGCCAAGGGCGCGCTGGCCGTGCAGTTCTTCGGCGTGCGCGAGGAAGGGCGGCCGGAAGACCCGCGCTGGCGCGCCCTGGTGGACGCGCTCGGAGCAGGCTTCGACGCCTGACCGCGACGCGCCTGGCCCTTCAGCAGGGCGAGGCGCCCTGCCCTCGCAGCCTCAGCCGCCGTGATAGGCGATCTCTTCGCGCAGCCGCGCCGGCCCGTCCTCCAGGCCCAGCACCACGGCGGTGAGGATGCGCGCCTTCACGCCGGTGAGATCGCCCGCGAAGACGCCGCCGTTTCGCTCCACGTCCTTGCCCGCGCCATTGCCGTAGATCGGCTTGACCCGGCCCTCCGGGCAGCGCGAGCACATGATGACGGGCACGCCGCCGGCGACGATCTCACCGATCGCCTCGGTCACGACGGGCCTGCAATTGCCGCGCCCGAAACCCTCGATCACGATCGCCTTCGTGCCGCTCGCCGCGAGATAGCGGATCACCTTGTCGCCGGTGCCGAGCCCGAGCTTGACCAGCTCCACCTCCGTCTCGATGCGAGCCGGCGCATAGGTGCGGCGGATCAGGGGGCGGCGGTGGAGGATCACGTCCGTGCCGTCCACCTCGCCCAGCTTGCCATGCTCACCCGAGCGGAACGTGTCGGTGCGCGAGGTGTGGGTCTTGGTCACGTCGCGCGCGGCGTGGAACTCGTCCTCGAAGCAGACCAGGGCGCCGAGCCCGCGCGCCAGAGGCGAGGCGGCGAGGCGCACGGACTGGGCGATGTTGCGTGGCCCGTCCGTGTCGGGCGCGTCGGCGCTCTTCTGCGCCCCGGTGAAGACCACGGGCTTGTCGCCCTCGATCAGGAGATCGGCCAGAAAGGCGCTTTCCTCCATCGTGTCGGTGCCGTGCGTGACGACGACGCCGTCGCAATCCGGCCGGGCGAGATGAAAGCGGATGCGCTGGGCGATGGAGAAGGCGAGCGGCAGGTCGATGGCGGAGGAGCCGACGCGGCAGAAATCGTCGATCGCGAGATCGATCCCCTCCAAGCTGTCGTGCAGGCTGGCCTTCAGATCGGCGCCCGTCATCTCGGCCACCACATCCGCCTTCGCCCCGCCGGGCCGCGAGGCGATCGTTCCGCCGGTGGTGATGAGCTGAATGCGGGCCATGGCCAGTCCTTTGCCGTCGAAACGCGAGGCCGTGGCTTAGCAAGATTCTCCGCCCGATGGGAGGCGAGCCGATTCCGCCGTCAGAGGCGGGTTTCCCGGAGAAGATGGGCGAAGGGCAGGTCCGGTCCCAGGGGAACGATGCGGTTCGGGTTGAGGCTCTTGATCGAATAGTAGCCGCGCTTGATGTGGTCGATGCTGACCGTCTCGGCGACGCCCGGCACTGCCAGCATCCGCTCGAGATAGGCGCTGAGCGCGGGATAGTCCGCGATGCGGCGCAGGTTGCATTTGAACAGGCCGTGATAGGCCGCGTCGAAGCGAACGAGCGTGACGAAGAGGCGGATGTCGCTCTCGGTCAGCCGCTCCCCGAACAGGAAGGGACCCTTCGTCAGACGCGTTTCCATCTCGTCCAGCGCGGCGAAGACGTCGGCGAACGCCTCCTCGTAGGCGCCTTGCGTCGTCGCGAAGCCGGCGCGGTAGACGCCGTTGTTGAGGCTGGGATAAAGCCGCGCGTTCAGGGCGTCGATCTCGGATCGGAGATCGGCGGGATAGAGGTCGAACGTCGCATCGGCCAGCTGGCCGAAGCCGCTGTCGAACATGCGCAGGATATCGGCCGACTCGTTGTTGACGATGGTCGCTCGCTCAAGGTCCCAGAGCACCGGCACGGTGGCCCGGCCGCTGATCGTGGGGTCGGCCTTCGTGTAGACCTCGTGCAGATAGGTCGCGCCATTCACCCTGTCCGGCGTCGCCTCGCCGAAGCGCCAGCCCTGGTCGCCCAGCTCCGGCTCGACCACGGAAACAGAGACCGCCGTCTCCAGCCCCTTCAGCTTTCGCGCGATCAAGGTGCGCGAGGCCCAGGGGCAGATGAGCGCGACATAGAGATGGTAGCGCCCGGCCTCGGCGGGAAAGCCGCCCTCGCCGCTCGGCCCCGGCACGCCGTCCGGCGTCACGAAGTTGCGAAAGCTGGAGGTCTGCCGAACGAAGCCGCCCTTCTCGTCCTTCGCCTGCACCGGTTGCCAGTCGGCCACCCATTTGCCGTTCAAGAGCATGAGACGTTCCTTTCGATTTATGAGCGGGTCGGCGCGGGAAGAAGCGAAACGGCGGTGCCCCAAGGGTCGGCCAGCGTCAGGCGGCCGCCCTCGTCGCTCCGCGCCGCCTCGGTGGGAAGGCGGGCGCGGATGGCATCGAGCGCGTCGGGGCGCGTGAGAAGTTCCAGCTCAGTGAGCCCCGTGGAGGGCTGCAGCCTCGCGCCGGCGCCCCGGCTGTTCCAGACATTGGCGGCGAGCTGGTGGTGGTATCCGCCCGAGCCGAAGAAGCTCGCGCCGGGATAGCGACAGGTCACGTCGAAGCCGAGAAGCCCGCCATAGAACCGGTCCGCCGGCTCCAGCGCACCAACCTGAAGATGCACATGGCCGACCGTTCCCCCTGCGGGAAAGCCGGTCCAATTCCGCGCCTTGCCCGCGCCCAAAAGGCCTTCCGCGTCCAACGGATCGCTTGCCATCTCGAGCTCGCCGCCGTTCCAGCGCCAAGTTTCCGGCGTCCGGTCCGCATAGATTTCGATCCCGTTGCCCTCGGGGTCCGAGAGATAGATCGCTTCGCTGACGAGATGATCCGCCGCGCCCTGAAGCCGCACGCCGCTTGCCCCGGCATGCCCGAGCCAGGCGCCGAGATCGGCGCGCGTCGGCAGCAGAAAAGCCGTGTGGAACAGGCCCGCCTCGCGAGCTGAGCGCTGGCGGGCGCCCGGGTCGTGCCGCAGTTCCAGAAGCACCGTCCCGCCCGCGCCGAGGCGGGCAACATCCGCGCCGCCCTCCATGAGTTCGAGCCCGACGGCCTGGCTGTAGAAGGCACTCATCGCAGCGAGATCGCGCACGGTCAGCGCGACGCGGCCGATCCGGTGCGGCGCTCCGGCCAAGACGGGGGCAAGCGCGGAGCGCTCGGAACGGGCAAGCGATACGGAAGCATCCTCCGGGTGCGCGAGATCGGACATCGTCTCCCCCATCCTCCACCAGAAACGGGGATCGGGCCGCGCCCATCCCAACCATGCCTCGTCATATGCACCCGCGCGATTGGTTTGATAATCCGGCGATCTGGGATAACACTTCACACTAAGGGAGTGAGATCATGCTGGATCGGCTGACGGGACTTCAGGTCTTCGCCAGGGTCGCAGCGCTCGGCAGCCTGTCGGGCGCCGCGCGCGCGCTCGGCATGTCGCAGACCATGGCGACCAAGCACATGGCCGCGCTGGAGGATCGGCTGGGCCTCAAGCTCCTCCATCGCACGACGCGCAAGGTGATGCTCACCGAGCCGGGCCGGCATTATCTCGACACGGTGGAACGGCTGCTCGCCGAGCTTGGCGAGGCGGAGGCGAGCCTTGTGGCCGAGCGGCTGGAGGTGACGGGCACGCTGCGCCTTGCCGCCCCCGTTTCCTTCGGCGTGCGGGAGATCGCGCCGATCCTTGCCGATTTCTCGCGCCTTCATCCCGGGCTCACCGTCGATCTCGGCCTCAACGACCGCGTGGTGGATCTGGTGGAGGAAGGCTGGGACGCGGCGATCCGCATCGGCCGCCTGCAAGCGCCAGCGCTGATCGCCCGTCGGCTGGCGCCCTGCCGCCTCCTCGTCGCGGCCGCGCCGTCCTATCTCACTGCCCGCGGCACGCCGCGCCGGGTCGCCGATCTCGGCCATCACGAGTGCCTGGGCTATACGCTGTCTCCCGCGCTCGGCGCCCATCGCTGGCAGTTCGGGCGGGATGGATCGGTGGAGGTGGCCGTGTCCGGTTCCTTGCGCGCCAACAATGGCGACGCGCTGGTGGCCGCGGCGCTGGCCGGCCAGGGCATCGTCTACGAGCCGACCTTTCTCTTGGGCGACGACATCCGCGCCGGCCGCCTCATGCCGCTCGCGCTCGACCATCCGCCATTGGACATGCCGGGCGTACATGCCGTCCACGCCCTGGACCGCCGCCCGCCGGCCAAGGTGCGCGCGCTGATCGACTTTCTCGCCGCGCGCTTCGGACCGAACCCGCCCTGGGACCGGGACTTGCCTTTCGACTAACGGGGGCAGCCTTGCGCTCTGGCTGATGACATGCCGGACTCGCGCTCGGCGTCGAACCCTGCGCGCTTGCCTTGGCGCGGTGGAGCCTGCCAACTCTCCCTTCGGGCGCTGGGCCGACGGTCGCCGAGGCTTACGACCTCTGCGGTCACAAGCACGCTGCAGAGGTGATGGTCTCATCTCTCGCCCCCTTTTTGAAGGCCACAGCGCCCGACATCGCGGCTCACGCCGCACATCAGATGCGCGAGGGCGACCCGAGAGCGCTCGCTTGCGTTTGGGAAATATTCAGCGCCAGCGCTCAGCGCATTGATCCACCGGCCTGCCGGTCCGCGCCTCGTCGAATCGGGCAAGGGTCTTTAGGGCGCACGCGGACCGAGCCTGTCATCGAACCGTCAGGGCACGGCCTTAGACTCCGTGGAACCTACACTTCCCACCATCCCGCCCGTGCCAATGCTGTTTCCCGAGTTGAGCTATGCCCGCCCGCACGATCCCCTCCTTCGGCGTGTGGTGATCCGGTCGATGGAGCGGGCGGCGGGGCGGGGCAAGCTTGCCCGGCTCTACGCGCTCTGGCGCGAAGGGGCGCGGCTTCGGCCCATGGCCCGCTTCCAGTCCATGCTCGCGGTGATGCGCATCCGGCTCGACATCGCCGGCGCCTGGCCGCCAGCCATCTCGCCCGGCGAGCCGCTGGTGATCGTCGCCAACCATCCGTTCGGCATCGGAGACGGCGTGGCGCTCCTGGCGCTGGCCGAACAGCTCGGCCGACCCTTCCGCATCCTCGTCAGCAACGACCTGATGCGGATCGAGGAAATGGCGGTGTGCGGCCTGCCCGTCTCGTTCGAGGACACGCGCGAAGCACAGGCGCTCAATCTCCAGACGCGGCGCGAGGCGATGCGGCTCCTGCGCGAGGGCGTCACCATCCTCGTCTTCCCCGCCGGGGGCGTCGCGACCGCCGCCAAGGTCTTCGGCCGCGCCGAGGACCTGCCCTGGAAGCAGTTCACCGCCCGGCTGGCGCGCATGGGCGGCGCAACGGTCCTGCCCGTTCATGTCCATGGGCAGAACGGGCCGCTGTTCCATCTGGTCAGCAAGTGGTCGCAGACCCTGCGCTACGGCCTTCTTATCGGCGCCTTCCGCCGCCTCTACGGGCGCACGATCCGGCTGACCGTCGGCGAGCCGATCCGCGCGCGGGATCAGGTCGAGGGACGCGCCCTTACCGACACGCTCCGCCGCTCCGTCTTTCGCCTGGCGCCACGGCCAGAACCCCGGCGCACCTCGCTGCGCGCCGCCTTGAGGGCGCGCCGGCGAAAGGCGGGCGACTGACCGCCCGCCCCGCCGCGCTTCGTCAGGCCGCCTCGTAGCCGACGATGCCCTTGATCTCCAAGAACTCCTCCAGGCCGAACTCGGCATATTCGCGCCCGTTGCCGGAATGCTTGTAGCCGCCGAAGGGCGCGCCCGGGTCCCAGGCGGGATAGTTGATATAAACGTTGCCGGAGCGCATCCGCGCCGCCACGCGCCGGGCGCGGTCGAGGTCGGCCGACTGGATGTAGGAGGCGAGGCCATAGACCGTGTCGTTGGCGAGGCGCACGGCGTCCTCCTCGCTCTCGTAGGAGAGGATCGACAGGACCGGCCCGAAAATCTCCTCGCGCGCCACGGTCATGTCGGGCGTCACATGGGCAAACACCGTGGGCTTGACGAAATAGCCCCGATTCATCCCGTCCGGCCGGCCTAAGCCGCCGGCGACGAGGCTCGCGCCTTCCGCGATGCCGGTCTCGATCAGCCGCTGGATCTTGTCGTACTGCATCTGGCTGACCACGGGGCCGAGATCGACGCCCTCGTCGCCCGCCGGGCCGACCTTGAAACGGGCAGCGGCGCGCGCGGCGATCTCCGCCGCCTCGTCATGCCGGTCGGCCGGCACGAACATGCGCGTCGGCGCGTTGCAGCTCTGCCCCGAATTGCCGAAGCAGCCGGCGACGCCCTTGGTCACGGCCGTTTCCAGATCGACGTCGGGCAGGAGGATGTTGGCCGACTTGCCGCCGAGCTCCTGGTGAACGCGCTTGATCGTGTCGGCCGCCGACTTGGCGATCAGGATGCCGGCGCGTGTGGAGCCGGTGAAGGACACCATGTCGATGGCGGGATGGCGCGAGATCGCCTCTCCGACGCCCGGGCCGTCGCCGTTCACGAGGTTGAACACGCCCGGCGGCACGCCCGCCTCGTCCACGATCTCGGCAAAGAGAATGGCGTTCAGCGGCGCGATCTCGGAAGGCTTGAGCACCATGGTGCAGCCGGCGGCGAGCGCGGGCGCGACCTTGGCCATGATCTGATTCATCGGCCAGTTCCAGGGCGTGATCATACCGACGACGCCGATCGGCTCCTTGGCGACGAGCGTCGTGCCGTGACGCGCCTCGAAGGAAAACACCTCCAGCGTCTCGATCGCCTTTTGCAGATGCCGGCGGCCGATGCCGGCCTGCCACTCACGGGCGAAGGGAAGCGGCGCGCCCATCTCGCGGCTCATCACCTCGCCCAGCTCGTCGAAGCGTCGATCGTAGACCTCGAGCAGCCGGCGCAGCAGCGCGAGGCGCTCCTCGCGGCTGGTGCGCGAAAAGCTCTCGAAGGCGCGGCGCGCGGCCGCCACGGCCTTGTCCACATCCGCCGCCGAGCCGAGCGCGATCTCGCCGCAGCTTTCCTCGGTGGAGGGGTCCACGACCGCCAGCGTTTCCAGCC
This sequence comes from Aureimonas sp. AU40, assembly GCF_001463785.1. Classification (NCBI taxonomy): domain Bacteria; kingdom Pseudomonadati; phylum Pseudomonadota; class Alphaproteobacteria; order Hyphomicrobiales; family Aurantimonadaceae; genus Aureimonas; species Aureimonas sp. AU40. Next base: position 797 of record NZ_BBWL01000006.1, on the reverse strand, counting down.
GGGCGGGATCGACCCAGGCGCCGTCGATGTAGAATTTCAGGGCGTTCTTCATGGAAATGCGGTCCCGGATTGGAGAAAAAGGCTGGCCTACGCTGCCGCGCGTTCGCGCAAGAAGGCGAGCATCGTGCTGGCATCCGACAGGTTGACGCCGACGCCTTCGGGCTCGTCCCGCACGCCCGGCTCGGCAAAGAGCTTCACGATCGCGCCGTCCTCCACCAGCATGGAATAGCGCCAGCTTCTAAGGCCCATGCCGCTGTGCGTGCGTTGAACGAGCAGGCCCATTCGGCGCGTGAAGTCGCCATTGCCATCCGGCAGCATGAAGACCTTCTCGATATTGCGGCTGCGTGCCCATTGATAAAGGACGAAGGCGTCGTTCACTGACAGGCAGATCACCTGATCGACGCCGAGCGCGACGAAGTCCTCGTAATGCGTCTCGAAGCCGGGCAGATGCGTGTCCGAGCAGGCGGGGGTGAAGGCGCCGGGCACGGCAAAGAGCACGATGCGCTTGCCGCCGAAAACCTCCGCCGTCGTCAGGTCCTTCCACTCGAACGGGTTCGGCCCTCCCAGCGCGTCGTTGCGCACGCGCGTATGGAAGGTGACGTCGGGAACGCGATCGGGCTGCATGGCCTCTCCTCAAGGCATTCGGCGCGGCCGGGCCGACGGTCGGGCATCGGGGCCGCTCTGGCGGGGATTGTCGGCCGCCGCCCGCCCGGAGGCAAGCGCGCTATCCGTGCAAAGCCGGCAGCATTGGAGACGATGCCCATAAAAAAGACCCGCCGCATGCGCTGCGGCGGGTC